>CAZOPN010000018.1:0-36389 GCA_964581685.1 uncultured Sangeribacter sp.
AAAATCGCTCCAACCCAGCGACCCCAGAGGCTCTCAAATTTATGAGATGGGCTCTTAGAAAATACTATGGAAAAGATATTAGTAATAGGAGGCGGATTTGCCGGAATGAATCTATGTAAGAGACTCGACCGCAACAAATATGAGGTCGCGCTCATTGACCGCAACAACTTCCATTGCTTCCCTCCCCTGTTTTATCAGATTGCCTCATCAGGTCTGGTAAGTGCCAACATCTGCTTTCCGTTCCGAAAGGAGTTCAGAAAGCTCAAGAATGTATCTTACCACATGGGACACGTAAAAAATATAGATACGCAACGGAAGGAGGTAACCACAAGCTATGAAACTATCGCCTACGATAAACTCGTTATAGCAGCCGGATCCACAAACAATTATTTCGGCATGGACAATCTCGGAGAAGAAACATTCGGAATTAAGACCGTGGCCGAAGCTGCCCATACTCGCGATGAGATTCTCGACCGTCTGGAACGTGGTGCCCTCTGCAAAGATCCGGAACGCCGGCGTCAGTTGCTTAGTTTCCTCGTGGTAGGGGGTGGTCCTTCGGGAGTGGAGATTGCCGGCGCTATTGGCGAGATGAAAAAATATATTCTTCCGAAAGAATATCCGGAACTCGATCCGGAGGACGTTACCGTAACCCTTATTGAGGCTTCTCCCAATCTTTTGGGAGCAATGCGGGAAAAATCTCGGCAGAAAGCTGTTAAAGATCTGGAATCGCTGATGGTGAACGTCAGGTTGAATACGGGCCTGAAAAGCTATGAAAACAAGTATGTGACATTTGCCGATGGACATAAAGAATACTTCGAGACACTGATCTGGACTGCCGGAGTCAAAGGGGAACCGATGCCGGGACTGCCGGCTGAGACAATCGGACGTGGAAACCGTATAATTGTCGATGAGTATAATCGAGTGAAAGGCCTGGAAGATTCCGTTATGGCAATCGGGGATATAGCTTTGATGATGACCGAGGATTATCCTCACGGTCACCCGCAAATGGCGCAACCGGCAATCCAACAGGCACGGACACTCGCCAAAAATCTAAATGACGGAGAATTCCAAACTGCCTTTAAATATAAGGATAAAGGCTCGATGGCCACTATCGGCAAGAACCGCGCTGTGGCCGATTTGCCGGGATATTCATTCTCCGGATTCTTCGCATGGCTCACCTGGCTATTTATCCATCTGATTTCAATTCTGGGTATGCGCAACAAGTTAAGCGTAATGATGAACTGGTTCTGGAACTATATCTTCTATTCAACTTCGCTTCGTCTGCTGTTGCGTCCCACTAAGTATCCTCTACGCAAACATTGGGGCGATTGAGGATTATTCCGATTTTTTATTAATTTTGCATGATTCGCATTGCGAAATCATCAATAGCTGTTTCATAAAAGTTCAGAAATCAGATATAAGTATGAAAAGTTTCAAATATATATTTTCAGCAGGTGCCGTAGCGGCTCTGACACTGCTCCCTTCATGCTCTTTCATCAATTCGCTGCCTTTTTTCGGAGAGAAGAAAGTGGCGCAGGAAGCAGTGCTCCCACACGACCGTGAGCATATAGCGACCAAAGAGGAAATCAAAACCTACACTCCCGAAGAATTGAAACGCGGAGTAGTGCGCGGCGACTGGGCCATTGAAACCGTAAACGGTAAAAAAGCCATTGGAGAGAAAGCCCCGTTCATAAAATTTGTACCGACAGAAAAAAGAATCTATGGTAATAATGGATGTAACGTGATTAACGGACAATATAACTATAATCCCGCCGACAGCACAATCAGTTTTTCGAATATGATTTCTACAATGATGATGTGCGGTATGGAAGGGCTGACCGATTACGAGATTAATGCGGCACTTGAAAGTGTAAAATATTATTCATGGGAGATAAAAGATTCCGACTACTGGCTGACATTCTATGATGCTTCACATCGTGACATAATGACGCTAATGCATCAGAATTTTCAGTTCCTTAATGGAACATGGCTTGTGAAACAAATTGATAATACGGAAGTCAATGATCCTGATATGAAGCTGGTGATTGACGTTGATGAAGGCAAACTACACGGCAACACAGGCTGTAATATCCTTAACGGAGCCATGGAGATAGATATGGATGCAGCAAATTCCATTTCATTCAGTGCGATCGCCACAACAAGAATGGCATGTCCTGAAGGAAACCATGAGACTGCATTGCTTGTGGCTCTTGAAGAGGCATCGGCAGCCAAGCCGGTGAGCAGCACGGAAGTGCTTATGTTCGACAGCCAGAACAAACAGGTGCTCCGCCTTGTGCGTACAAGTGATAAGTAAGACCCGGAAGACTTTAAAATTTCATGAACCGGGGTCTAATCATATCGTTTTTCTTATTAAGGAAGATTATAGAAAATGGCAAATGAAGAAAGAATAGATAAATGGCTTTGGGCCATGCGAGTTTTTAAGACTCGCACCATAGCTACCGATGCATGTAAGAAAGGGCGCGTCACGATGGGAGGGGTGGCCGTAAAGCCATCACGCTCCATAAAGCCCGGCGATATTATAGATGTAAAAAAACCACCCATAACATATACTTTCCGCGTAAAAGCCGTAACAGGCAATCGCCTTGGAGCAAAATTAGTGCCGGAATATCTTGAGAATATCACTCCACGGAGTCAATACGATCTCCTGGAGATGGCGCGCATCTCAGGATTTGTCGATCGTCGCAAAGGTCTCGGACGTCCTACGAAACGCGACAGTCGCGAATTATCGCGTTTCAAGGAAGAGAGTTTCGACTATTCTGCCGATGCTTTCTTTCTCGACTGGGAAGACGACGAGGAGGAGGATTGACACATCCATGCCCCCTTTTCATAAAAAAGAAGTTTAATAAAGAGAGGTCACGGAAGTCTTAAAATTTCCGTGACCTCTCCTTATGTATGACAAATCAAGACCGGGTCTAATCTGCCATTTTGCTTTTATCATTCGCTTCTCATCAGCTTGAGTGTACGGACCGAACCCTCACTGCCAACCATGCGGACGATATATACTCCGGAAGCAACCCCGGAAAGTTCCACATCCATGCTTGATGCTCCGTTTCCGGCGACTGAAAGTCGGTTCATGCCGGCAATGTCAAAGAGCGTGATATTCTCGATGCCTTCAGAAAGCGAAGCGTGAACAACGGCAGAATTTTTATCATATATAAGTGCGTTATCTTCTCCTCCGATCTCATCCACGCCTGAAGGATCAAATTTCAGATCGAGATAGAGTTCTTTCGATGTAGAACGGCTCTGGAGATGATTCCACTGGTTGAATCCGTAATAAGAAAGATAGATACGGAAATTATGGCCGTTGGCAACCTTGCTAAGATCAAGGTGTGTATTTCCCACAAGGCCTTTGGCTCCGACCTCAACATTCTCATACTCCGGCACGAGGAAGCTTCCTTTATGTTCGCCGGTGGAGAGATCCCACGCCGTAACATGGAGCGGACCGGGAAGTTCGCCGTCGTTGAAATAAAGTTCGGTGTAGACGTGAACATCTTTCGTATCGGTAATCTCAAATGTCGTTCCGCTCTTCTTACCGTTTTCCACTCTGAACTTTCCTATCTTAACATCAGGAACACTCGCCGCCGACATAGGCACCGTCTTCTCGGCCTTCCAGAGAACTGCATAAGTTGTAGGATCATAAATGGCAGGATAATAACGGATGGTCCGCGACTTGTTGGGAGCATCATAGAAAGAGAAGAGATAAGTCCACTCACGCGAAATTGTCTCACCCGGTTCGAAATCAAGCATAAGGCCTTCACCGCGAGCAATGATATTATTGTTTGCATCAAGATAACAAGGAGCAAGACCGTAAGTAACAACTCCGGGACGTGTGTTATGAACCGTGACTTTCACTTTATCTTTATAGTCATAATAGAAAGCGTCGCTGAATTCCACTTCGATTTCGGGAGTCAGTTTTCCTACCTCGGTGATTGTATATTCAGAGCCGTTCACTGTAAGCTGGCAATAAGAATATTGATCGGCGGTAGTAGACATTTCACGATGTGTCTCCTCTCCGTTCTTGACATAGACGATCGAAACCTGATAATCGCCGTCAGAAAGGCCCTGAGCCGGGATATCAAATGCAATTTTGCTCCCGGGCAAAGCCGAAAGACGCAGGGCACCCCCGGGTTCAAGCGAGAAGTCGGAATATTCGATATATTTAGCCTCAGAAGCGCCGCCGTATGCCTGAATGCGCAATCCGATCGAGCCTGCAAGAGTCTCGCTACTTTCATTTACCCAACGCAAATTGCGATTGGATGCAGTAGACACTTCAAAGAAATTGCCATTGACCGAGGCATGAAGATTTGATTTCTGAACCAATTCTTTTGCGCCGATCGGCTTGACTTCCGTATTCGACGGATGCATGCCGATTACAGCATTTTGGCCGCAACGGAATCCGCCCGGACTTCCACCAATGCCTTGCTCAGCGGGATTGAGGTTATTAAGGAGGAAATAGCCGTCAGACTGGCCACCCCAACCCCAGTTGAAATGGAAAAAGCCTTTTCCATCATAGCCGTCGCAGATAAAGCAATGGCCCTCTCCGATATTGGAGTAACCGGAATAGACCACCGGTCCGCAGTTCACAATATTATCATATATCATGGTTGCCCAATCAAGGCTCGAATAGTTCACTCGCTCCTCAAAACGGGTATCACTATGATAACCCAGATAGTTCTTGAAAGCGTCGGCGATATAAGATGACTGTGTGCCGGAGGAGCCGGTGTTATACCACATTCTCGAAGCATATCCACATGCCTTCATCAACAATGCTACAGCATCTTTCTGAGCATCCGTATTGGAACCGCCGTAGGTGTTCGACATGTTTTTCCAATCAAATTCAGCCTCTTCGAAATTCATGGTCAAACTGCCGATATGGGTTACAGTGTATGTAATGCTCCCCGTGCCGCGTTCCGGCCAATTGAAATATTTCATAGCTTGTGCCATTCCTGTGGCCACACAGCCTGTCATACAATGAGAACCGTTATAAACGGGCGTCATACGGTTATAGGGGTCACCCTGACTCCATTTTGTCTTGCAGAGAGGCGACACGGCTTTCCATTCGGCAGGAAGCAGAATCGAGCCTTCGACTTTAGTACCGGCAGCCTTGCGCACACGGCTTATTTCTTCGGCATAATTGTCGAGCCACCAACGCATGGCATCGGGCATATTCTCAGCATCGAAATCGCCGGTATCCGAATATCCAAGCACGGGAGCTACCTCTGACTCGGCACTAAGAATTAGAAAACCTTCTGTTCCGTTTCTGAAAAGATAAGCGGCGGCAGTGCCTTCCGCATCCTTGATGGTTTTTACCGGCTTACGAGAAAATCCGGCCACCGCTCTTGCCTTTCGCGACATAGCATGGTCGTTCCCTTCGCTCAGGCGCGACAGAGCTTCTTCCGGAGAAAGAAACTCAGCAAAAGCCGGCATTGTCATCGCCAGCGTCAAAGCCGGCAAAATGAGTTTAAGTTTCATAGCGTTAGGTTATGTTGTTTTATTTTTATAAGTATTGAAAATTAATCGATTTTAAGTATTGGTGATGGTTCAATAAGCAAATTTAATAAAATTTACCTAAGCCTCAGGTTAATCAAATGTTAAAACTTTAAGGCAGCGAATCATAAAATATTTGCTGCCTTAACCGCCCCCGGGGGGACCGGATTAATGATTGAAATGAGTCATTGCGAAATCAGCCCCCGAGAGACAATAGGCCTTAACAGCCTCCCCGGCCTTCTTGAGAACCTCGGGCATTTTTGCCATCTCCTCCGGCGGAAATTTACCAAGCACATAATCTACCTGGCCTCCGCGCGGGAAAGCGCCCCCCACACCGAAACGCAAGCGTGCGTATGCCTGCGTACCAAGTTCGGAAGCAATATTTTTCAATCCGTTATGTCCGGCATCACTACCTTGCTTACGCAGACGTATTGTTCCGAAAGGGAGTGCTATATCATCAACTACCACAAGAAGATTCTCAAGTGGGAGTTTCTCCTTATTCATCCAGAATCGCACCGCAACGCCACTAAGATTCATAAATGTGGAAGGCTTAAGAAGCAGTAGCTCACAATTCTTTACCCTCAACTTAGCCATATCCCCGTAACGGCACGATTGAAAAGACACGCCGGATTCAGCCGCCATACTGTCGGCTACCATAAACCCGGCATTATGACGCGTATCTACATATTCAGGACCAATGTTGCCAAGACAGGCAATCAAAAATTTCTTCATCTCTATTTTTGTTTCCGCATTTTCAGAGGCGGATTCCTTCTTTCCGCGTCTGAACCAATCCAATATTCCCATAAAACTTGAATCAATATAGAGAAAGCATGTCAAAAATAATTTCTGACATGCCCTCTATAATTTCAGTTCAAATAAACAAGAGCCGGTTTACTCTGCCTTAGCAGCAGCACCACGAGCGGCACGTGTGAGCTGAACAGCGCAGACAACTGCATTCTTGGCGTTCATAAGCTCAAGACCCTCGAAGTGGAGATCGCCTACAGCAAGCGACTTGCCGAGACCGAGATGGTCTACATTGATCACGAGACGCTCGGGAATCTCAGTATAGAGAGCTTTAACTTTAAGTTTACGCATCGACATTGTGAGCTTACCACCGGCTTTTACACCTTCTGCATGACCCTCAATCTTAACGGGCACTTCCATAATGATAGGTTTGTCAGGATAAACCTCAAGAAAATCGATGTGGAGAACTGTGTCTTTTACAGGCTGGAACTGAAGATCTTTCATCACTGCTTTTTTCTTCTCACCATTCACTTCGAGGTCGATCTCGAAAATTTCCGGAGTGTAGATAAGCTTACGAACATCTTCTGCCTTTACTGCGATGTCTGTTGTGATGATGCCACGATTGTCAGCAATCTCAACGAGTTTCTCACCCGGTTTGAGAGCCTCTTTATAGGGAAGCTCAACAACTTTTCCACCATTGACAACAGCGGGAATCTTACCCTCTTTACGCAGAGCCTTTACAGACTTCTTGCCAAGCTCTTCACGAGCCTCGGCCTTTAATTCAAATACTTTCATTTTCTGATTTTTGTGTTACTCAAAATAAGTTTTGCTCCGGCATTTCGCCCGGGGGAGCCGGCCCTCCGAAAGACGACCAACAAATTTCCCATCACACGTTTTGCTCAAAAGCGCTGCAAAGTTAATAATTTTATCCGTATTATTTCACATCCTTCTGAAAAAAAAGTTCATATCAAAAATAAGGGCTATAAGGCAGCTCCCCTATCTCCTGCCGCAGAGTTCCGCAAGATTACAATAGCGGCACGCTTCCTCGCTTTGAGGGGGAAGAAAAGGCTTTGTCGGGTCGAAGATATCGGACAGCATCGAATTGACACGTTCCAGAAAATCTTCCGACAACACCTTATGCGCTCCTAAAGATACACTTCTTTCTTTCACAGGGACACGGTTTCCCTCTTCTTCTCCCCCGGAATCCTCCGGCATGGCTACTCTGGGAACGGCCTCGCCATCTCGCAACAAGGTCGTGACCGGATAAATCGAGAGGCGGAAATCTCGATCAAAACCCTTATCAAAATTAAACAGATGGGCATAAAGCATTAACTGGAAAATATTCTTCGCCTGACGGCTCCCGTCGAACACAGCATCAAACGAGGAAGCTGAAACACAAGGGTCGCCCGATTTATAATCGACAATTCGCCAACGTTCGCTTCCATTCTCCGAGACAACATCCAGACGATCGATAGCGTAGGTCATGTTCACGGTCAGTTCAGGTGAGACCCGCCAGCGGTAATCACTCTTAAGCTCACCCCCGGCAAGTTCGAAAGGAGCAAGCTGCCGATCGTAGGAGAGCACGGCCTTTACCTGACGTTTTATCTGCTTACCCACAAGCTCGGCCGCTCCCTGAAGTGGAATATCGAGCTGCGAATCATCTCTATGGAAATAATGCCGGTTAATCATTCGGGTAAGCTCACGGTCTATTTTTTCAGACGAAAGGATATTGTCGATATAATCGGGGGTTATCTTTATACGGGCATCAAGATAGCGACGCCGCTCGGCCGAAGGGAAGTAAAGATTCAGAATCGTGTCGTGAAGAACGGTTCCCTGCGTGGCGGCATCCATATAGATATCCGGGGTATTCTCTGCCTTGATCCCTGCGACATATTCATAATAGAAGCGTATCTGGCATTCACAGTATTTCTTGAGCGCCGAAGCTGAAAAATTCTTCTTCGAACCTTCTTCAGCAAAACGCATCACTTTTTCCATCACCGCGTCACTCTTTTCCACAGGAGCCGGCAACGAAGATCCGGCAGACAGCCGGAACCGGCCTCCGCTGAACTTGATTTTTCCCGGAGCATAAAGATAACGGAGCTGCATTAGATAACGTGACATACCTCCTGACCGCATGCCCTCTCCGGCACGAGCATCATAGAGCATCGCTGCACCTCCTGCCCTTGAAAGCAACCGATAGAAATAATAGGAATAAAGATTTTCCTGATGATTGGAATAGGGCAACCCGTAGCCATGACGTAGAGAATCGGGGATAAACGTTCGTGCACGAGCCTTTCGCGGCATTACCCGGTCGTTGAGCGACGGAATGATTACATAATCGAAATCAAGGGCACGCGTCTCAAGAATACCCATCACCTGAAGGCCTTCGAGCGGTTCTCCCTCAAAGGTAGCCTGTTCACCGGCAAGAAGCCTGTCGATCATATAAAACATTCCGTCAGGACTCATCTCAATCCCTTGATCCGCAGCACTGCGCCGCAGTCTGCACAAGGCCTCGCGATAAAGAGCAATATGCGACCTGTCGATTCGGGATTTGACCACTCCTCCCTTGTCGGTGCCGGCAAGCGCCGCATCTACCGACACGAGCACTTCGTCTATATAATCGGCCGCTTCTTCCGACCCTGCTTCAGCCGGAAGCCGGCGTAGAAAAAAAGCGGCTTCAGGAGAAAGTTCGGCAAGACGACTCTCTGTAAGAATAAGCGTATGGCGCAGATTCATATCTCCGTTTATTCGCGAAACCGTGTCGCTTCCCAAAAGAGCGTGGGAGAAAGGATGCGCAAGAAACAAACGCAGGTCCTCATGATAATATCCCGCCTCATTGCGGACAGTCCGATGACGCGTCTGCAACTTTCGAAAATGATACATGAACGAAGCCACGGACGTGAGACGAAGCGGATAACCCATCGTAAGATTAAGATCGGCTACACTCTCCGGCAATGAGTAAAGGAGAGGCATAAGCAGATTTTCATCAGGAAGAACAATAGCTACACGCGCATCGCGAACCATATCGCTCCCCAGGGCATCCACAATCTCCCCCACAATATCTCCGCTCATTTTCGCTTGAATCGTATTTGACGGGGCTGCAATAACCCGCATATTGGGGGTGATATCCTCAACCTTGTTTTTAAGCAGCCATTTCTCGGCCCAGCCGGGTGAAGGGAAATTCTTACGGTTCATATTGAGGTATCTCACGGCATCGTTCCCTTTGCCTGAAAGCACCGGACCGGTGCCATCCCAAAAGAATTCGGCATAATCGCCCGCAATGTCCGGTTCCGCATCAAGATCGCGAAGTTCGCCGAAAAGGAGAGCCTCCGATGTGGAGAGCGCATTGAAGCCGACAAACACCACCTTCTTCCAGCGCAGGGCACTGCGACCCTCGTTCACCACGTTTTCAAGAGCAATTCGGGAAGCACCTCCCGGAGTGCAGAAGCCATCACGCTCCAAACTCTCGTTTAACGCATGATAAAGAGGACTCATCATCTGCCAGAGATAAATGAAATGAGACTTCACCACCGAGGTCTCATCCGGCGGAACAAGCTCTTTCCAGAAACCTTCCACATCAGCATGAGAAGGAGAATATCCGAAATATCGCTCCATCACAGCCACTTGCTCTTCCGTAAGGAAATTTGCGGCTATTTCCCGGAAATCCTTCACATTACGGAAAAGCATATCGGCATCCACACAATAGCGGCCTACTTCGTTGAAATCTGAAATAAGGGTATCCCCCCAGCCTCTGAATGCATCGAAATCGAGAAGCGATATTTCATCGGACAAAGAAAAAGAGGCACCGGCCAATTCACGATAGAGCCTGTAGAGCCGGAAAATCAGATCAAGACGTCCGGCAGGTTCGCGGCGCGCCACGACAGCCGTAAAATCTGTCACCGACATTATCTCAGGAGCGAGCAAAGTGCGCCCCCGAAGATGCCCGGCAAGACTCTTACGGAAGAAAGTCCCCGCACGCTTATTGGGAAAGACGAAACAGAATTCGGATAAATCATCAAAGTTATCAAGGTATGCAGATGCGACACTTCCGAGAAAAGTCTCCTCCGACCGACGCCCTATATTATTGGTTTCTGAAAGATTCATGATACAAATATATCAAAAAAATTGGCATTCAAAATAAAAAATCGTAAATTTGCACATAGAGAAGATGTTTAGGCATCTTTGACCAAAATAATGGCGGTCAGTCCTGCCGATTTTGCGACATTTTTCATAAGAGATGAAATTTTCGGACACTCCGGGACATAACAGACTGAAAGCGGACCTGAGACATCTTGCCGATAGCGGACAGATGCCTCATGCCCTCATGATTTCCGGCCCCTCGGGGGTGGGAAAGATGAATATTGCCCGTGCTTTCATGCAATACGTCCATTGTACGGAGCGTAATAACGGTGAACCCTGCGGCCATTGCCTGTCGTGCCGGAGGCATGAATCGTTCAATCATCCCGACGTGTATTTCTCTTACCCGGTGCTCAAAACGTCTAAAATCAAGAATCCCGTCTCTGCCGATTATATCGACCAATGGCGCAAGATGCTTACCGAATACCCGCTGATGCAGCCAAAAATCTGGGCAGATATGATCGAGGCCGAGAACAAGCAGCCGACAATCTACGTCTCGGAAAGTGATGCCATAATTCATAGTGAAGCCTTCGCTTCATCTTCAGAATACAAGTTTATTCTCCTCTGGCTTCCTGAAAAAATGAATAGTGAGACGGCCAATAAACTGCTGAAAATCGTAGAAGAACCTTCAGAAGGAACAGTCTTCCTGATGGTAAGCAATGATGAAGGGAGCGTGCTGCCCACAATTTTCTCTCGGTTAAGACGATTCCATGCGATGCCGCTTGAGGAGGAAGATGTGGCACATTACCTTATAGAGAAAGCGAGTCTTCCTGAAGATGCGGCACACCAGGCGGCCCGACTTGCCGGAGGAAGTCTTTCAAAAGCAATTGAGTTCGGCTCTCTCTCAGAAGAAAATGAGGAGTTTGCAAAAGATTTTATCAATATAATGAGGATGTGTTACGCCAAACGTCCGGCCGACCTTCGCGATATCGCCGATCTGCTTGCCTCTTACGGCCGCGAAAAGCTCAGTCGTTTTCTGAACTATTCGGCCCGTATGGTTCGCGAGAATTTCATTTATAATCTCCGGATGCCGCAGCTGACGGCCATGACAGCTGCCGAAGAGACATTCTCACGAAAGTTTTCTCCCTTCGTGAATCATGCCAATGTGGAAGATATAATCACTGAAATTGATCGTGCCCGTAGTGATATCGAGCGCAATGCCAATGCCAGACTGGTGCTTTTCGATCTATTCCTATGGCTGATTCCCCTTTTGCACCGCAAGGCTGCATAAAATTGTATAACCCAATTATTTAACTAACCTTATAATACTAACAGAACAATGAAACCTACTCTATTTATTCTTGCTGCCGGTATGGGCAGCCGTTATGGTGGTCTCAAACAACTCGATGGTCTCGGCCCTTCCGGAGAGACTATCATGGACTATTCCGTTTATGACGCTCTCCGTGCCGGATTCGGTAAGATCGTTTTCGTGATCCGTAAAGATTTCGAACAGGAATTCCGCGACAAAATCATCTCAAAATATGAAGGACACGTCCCTGTTGAGGTTGTGTTCCAGTCGATCGACAAACTTCCCGAAGGCTTCACTCCTAATCCCGATCGCGCTAAACCCTGGGGAACAAACCACGCCGTGCTCATGGGTAAGGATGTGATCAAAGAGCCCTTCGGAGTTATCAACGCCGATGACTATTATGGTGCCGACAGCTTCCGTATTCTCGGAGATTTCCTTCGTTCGGTAGCCGATAAGAAAAACTGCTATTGCATGATCGGCTTCAAGATCGAAAACACTCTCAGCGAGAATGGTGGTGTAAGCCGCGGTCTCTGCGAAGTTGATGAAAACGGCAATCTTACAGGAGTAAAAGAATGCCACGGCATCGAGCGCAAGAACGGCGAGATGATACAGGTTGTTGAAGGTGAGAACGTGCCCTTCCCGGAAGATGCAAACGTTTCAATGAATATGTGGGGCTTCACTCCCGACTATTTCGATTATTCTGAAAAAGCTTTCGTAAAATTCCTCAACGAGAACCAGAACGAGCTTAAGGCTGAATTCTATATTCCTTCTGTTGTGAACGATCTTATTCAGGATGGCACGATCGAGCTCAAAGTGCTGGAGACTCCCTCGAAATGGTTCGGTGTAACTTATGCTGCCGACCGTCCTGCCACTGTGGCACAGTTCCAGAAACTCGTCGATGAAGGTCTTTATCCCTCTCCACTTTTCTAATCTCATTATAGAAAGCAACAGACATGAAAGATAAAATTTTAGTTACCGGCGGAACCGGATATATCGGTTCTCACACTGTGGTTGAACTCCAGAACGCCGGTTATGATGTGGTTATCATCGACAACCTCTCCAACTCAAACCGCGATGTTATCGACGGTATCGAGGCAATTACAGGGATCCGTCCCGTTTTTGTTGAAGGCGACTGCACCTGCCTCAAGACCCTCCGCAAACTCTTCGAAGAGAACCCCGGAATCAAGGGTATTATCAACTTCGCAGCCTCAAAAGCTGTGGGTGAATCCGTGCAGAAACCTCTGCTCTACTATCGCAACAATCTCAATACTCTTATCAATCTTCTCGATCTTATGCCTGAATTCGGCGTGAAGGGAATCGTATTCTCCTCTTCTTGCACCGTATATGGCGAACCTGATGTGAATCCTATAGATGAGACAGCCCCCATCAAACCGGCTACCTCTCCCTACGGAAACACAAAACAGATTTCAGAAGAGATTATTGAAGATTATATCAATAGCGGCGCTCCCATCAAGAGCATCCTTCTCCGTTATTTCAATCCTATCGGCGCACATCCGTCGGCTTGCATCGGAGAACTTCCTCTTGGAGTGCCCCAGAACCTCGTTCCTTATCTCACTCAGGCAGCTGCCGGAATCCGCAAGGAGCTTACAGTTTTCGGAAACGACTACAATACTCCCGACGGATCTTGTATCCGCGATTATATTGATGTTGTGGATCTGGCCAAGGCTCACGTAATCGCTATGCGCAGAATGCTTGATGGAGAGGATACGGATGCTGTGGAGATTTTCAATCTCGGAACAGGACGCGGTCTTAGCGTGCTTGAACTCATAGACTCTTTTGAGCGTGCAACCGGTGTTAAGGTGCCTCATAAGATCGGTGAACGTCGTGCCGGAGATATCGAAAAGATCTGGGCAGACCCGAAGAAAGCAAACGAAGTGCTCGGCTGGACAGCTCAGGTGCCCATCGACGAAACGATGAAGAACGCTTGGGCCTGGCAGTGCAAAGTAACTGAAAAATAATTTGTATGATTCTTCTTACAGGGGAATTGCATTCCGGCAGTTCCCCTGTAAATCTTAATTAGCCGGTTATGGCTGAAATAAAAGATATTTTCAATTTCCTTGCTGATCTCTCCCGCAACAATAACAGAGAGTGGTTTAACGCCAATAAAGAGAGATATATGGATGTGAAGAAAACTGTGGAGATCTTTACATCCCGACTTATCAATGTCGTCAGAGAGGTAGACCCTGCTGTTGGTGCGCTAACACCGGCCGACTGCACTTACCGCATTTATCGCGACACACGCTTTTCAAAAGATAAGACCCCCTACAAAACCCATATCGGAATTTTTATAGCTCCGGGCGGAAAGAAAACCGAGAAAGCCGGTTATTATTTTCATCTGCAACCCGGCGAATGCTTCTTCGGAGGGGGGTGCTGGTGCCCCGAACCGGCTTTACTGAAAGCAATACGCACGGATATCTTTGAGAATGTTGAGGAATATCTGGAAATTATAAATAATCCTGTTTTTAAAAAAATATTTCCCGAGGTCGGGTATGATCGACTTAAAAATCCCCCCAAAGGATTTCCCGCCGACTGGGAATTCATTGACCTTCTTAAACCTCGCGATTATACTGTTGGCACCCATCTTCCCGATTCATTCTTCCTGAAAAAAGACGTGATGCCGGCACTCGCGAAACTTGTGGCAACCCTTAAGCCGCTCAACGACTTTTACAATTTCGCCATTGATCCCGGACAATAGTTCCGGAACTCCCTGAAGAACTATGTCTGATTATAATAAATCGATTGATTAACTATTAAAGACTTCAAATACTTAACCTTTATATTCATGAAATTTTTACGATTTTCTTCATTAGCGACCTGTGCAATGCTTCTTGCAGCATCAGGCTACGCAACCGAACCGCTCTTCCGGCATACGTTTGAATCGCCGGCCGACATCTCCGGGAAATATACCGGAGCTGCCAAAGATGGAGCCGTGTTGGAGACTTTCTCCGGAGTGAACGTTGTTTCGCTCGGTGAAGGTGGATATTTTGACTTTGGAGAAGCTCTCGGCGACATTATTAGCCGGCTCTCCGGAGATTACACAATTTCGGTAAATCTTTTTATCCCTGTTGAGACCCCACTTTCACAGAATGGTAACTTCATCTTTAACTTCGGGAAATCAAGTTCTACCGGATATCTTTTCTTCGGAGCGAATCAGTCAAGATTCTCAATCACCGAGACAAGCTATCAGAATGAGCAGACCACAAGTGTAAACGAACAATTTCCCAAAGGAGAATGGGTAAATCTTGTGATTGTCCAGAAAGGAAACGACAACTCAATCTATTTTAACGGTGTATGCCGGAAGACAGCCTCCATCTCACTGCACCCGGCCACTCTCGGAAAAACGACGCAAAACTGGCTTGGCAAATCGCCTTATAACGGAGATGTGATGCTTAAAAACGCGCGATATGCCGACTTCAGAATCTACAATGAGGCTCTCCCGGACTCAGAAATTGCAGAACTGGCTGCCGACAAAGATCTGGCTTCTCTGAATGCCGACTGTTATGAAACTTTGATTAATGAAAGTGTGGCCGGTTATGATTTCGACTTTTCAGAAGTTAGAGATAATCTCCGACTTCCGCTCAGTCTTGGGAACGGAGTAATGGCGACATGGACATCATCCAATCCCGATGTGATCGCCAATGACGGAAAGGTGACGCGCCCCGCACAAGGGAAACCGGATGCGGAACTCACCTTGTCTCTTACAGCATCAAAGGGAAATGTATCCAAAACCTTCTCTTATCCGGCAAAAGTGATTGCTATGCTTTCTGATAAAGAAAGTGCCGAATTCGACCTTGCTCGTATCAAGCTGCAAGGAAACAGCGACAATCTCCGTAGCTCCATTCAACTTCCCGGACTCACGGCCGAGGGTAGTCATATTACATGGAAATCGTCTGACGAGGAATTCCTTTCTCACTCCGGAAAAGTTAAAAAACTCTCCGAACCGGGGGCGGATAAAAAGGAAGTTATGCTCACCGCTACGGCTGAGAAAAACGGTGTAAAAGCTACGCGCGACTTTACCGTACGCATCGCTCATCCGGAAGAATATGACTCATATCTTTTCGTTTACTTCCCCAGCAACGACAACGAAAATCTCTATTATGCCTTAAGTAATGACGGTTATAAATATACTGCCATGAACGGAGGTAAACAGGTGATGGCTTCCGATACAGTGGCTATCAAGAAAGGTATTCGTGATCCTCATATTCTCCGTGGTGTGGATGGCAAGACATTCTACATGGTTGCAACTGATATGAAATGTAGCGAAGGCTGGGCCTCAAACAGAGGAATGGTGCTCTACTCTTCAACCGACCTTATCAACTGGAAACACTCTACTGTCCATTTCCCCGACCGTTTCCCCGAATGGAAAAACGTGACCCGTGTATGGGCTCCCGAGGTGATATGGGATCAGAACTATGTGAATAAGGATGGCTCGAAAGGACGCTACCTTATATATTATTCACTGCTGACAAACGACGGCAAATGCGAATATGACAAAGTTTATTATTCTTATGCCAACGACGACTTCACCGATCTGCTTACAGAGCCGGAATTCTTCTACGACCGTGGCTCCGCTACTATCGACTGTGATATAATATATAATGAAGCCGACGGGCTTTATCACATGTTTTATAAAAACGAAGGATCGGGGGGTATCTGTAAAGTAACTGCCGAACGACTCACTCCCGAACCGGGTCAGCCGGCAGGAAGTCAATGGAAAAACCCGAGCGGATTGCTCCAGCAGACCACGGAAGCTGTGGAGGGTGCCGGAATTTTCCGACTGATTAACACAGACACATACGTGCTGATGTATGACTGCTACCTCAACGGTCACTATCAGTTCTGCGCTTCGGACGATCTTGAAAACTTCCGCCTTGTGGCTCAGACTGCAACCTCCGGAGCCTTTACTCCACGTCATGGAACAGTGTTGCCCATAACAGAGGCTGAACGTGAGAATCTTCTCAAGGCTTTCCCCACTACATTCCCGACACCAACCCTTCTGGGAGCTCGCAACCCCTCTGTCCGCACGGATAACGTTGCCACGAAAGCCGGAGGGAAATATCACGTGCCCGTATATCCCGGAACAGACTTGTCTGACTTCGACCCGATGCTTATCGGATCAGCCGGTTCAACGGTAAGTCCCGAAGGTCCTCAGGACTTCTCCGACGGCAAGGAAGTAAAATATACCGTTACTCAGGGAGAGAAGACAAAAGAATATAGCGTATATGTCGATGTGGAGGCAAATCCGGTGCTTCCGGGATTCAATGCCGATCCTGAGGTTCTCTACAGCCACAAAACGGGACGCTTCTACATCTATCCCACCTCCGACGGTGTGAGAAGCTGGGGTGGCCATACCTTTAATGTTTGGTCGTCGGCTGATCTGGTGAACTGGCATAAAGAGAACTGTATCCTCGACCTGGCAACAAACGATGTGACATGGGCAACCGGTAATGCCTGGGCTCCATGCATCGAGGAGAAACTTATTGATGGAGAATACAAATATTTCTTCTATTTCAGCGGTCATAATCCCGATAAGAATTACAAGACACTCGGTTGCGCAATTGCTGACAGTCCGACCGGACCGTTCCGCGACCTCGGAACTCCGATGATCGATACAAATATCGTTTCAGGACAGCTCATCGACAGCGATGTATTCACCGACCCGGTAAGTGGCGACACATTCTTCTATTGGGGTAACGGACGCCTCGTGGCATCTCGCATGAACGCCGATATGACCTCCGTCTCGGAAGCTCGCGACATAACTCCGGCCGGCGGCACAAACTCGACACATGCCTTCCGTGAAGGTGTATACGTTTTCTATCGTGAAGGAAAATATTATTTCCTATGGTCGGTTGATGATACCGGTGCAACAAATTATCACGTTGCCTACGGAACTTCCGACTCTCCGCTCGGTCCCATCACTGTTGCCGAATCTCCGGTGATACTCATTCAGAAATCAAGCGATAAAATCTACGGAACAGGACACAACTCGATAGTTCAGATTCCGGGACGTGACGAATGGTATATTGTTTATCACCGCATCAACAAGAGCTTCCTCAACGATGGCCCCGGTTATCATAGAGAGGTATGTATCGATAAGATGGAATTTAATGAAGATGGAACAATCAAGAAAGTGACTCCGACTCATGCCGGTATCAAACCTGTTGATCTCAACGCCGATCCTTCAGGAATCGAGATGCCAAGTATCGAGCAAGGTAACGCTGAGGTTGTCTCCTCTCTCTATTATTCTCTCGACGGTATATTCCTCGGTAATACCGTTCCTTCAGAGGATGGATGCTATATCCATGCACGTATTTTCTCAAACGGAAAGGCCTCCGCTGAAAAAATTTATGTAGGCAAGAAATAAATAATAAACATGCTTCCAAAGGGAAGTATCCCTATAAGAAAGGATGCCGGCCATAAAAACGCCGGCATCCTTTCTTATAAATTTCTCATATTATGTCATAAACCATTCTTTTTAAGTATTTTTTACATATAATCCGATTTTTTTATTAATTTTGCAACTTTAAATATCTACTCAAATTATCCTATTTGGCGCAAGCTTGGTTTATTTGACGGATTTTGACTTCTAAATACAATATGACATAAAGTATAACTTACTATAAAATATCTAACAACAATTACAACGTACTCAATAACAACTTTATATTTTTACACTTTATGAATTTCAACTTTAAGAAAGTCTTGATTCCTCTCGGAATCCTGCCTCTTCTCACAGGTTGCGTCGATAACGACTATGATCTCTCGGATATCGATACTACCTCGGAGTTAAAGGTAAAAGATCTCGTGCTCCCGATCAATCTGGAATCAATCATGCTCGACAACATCATTTCGCTTGATGAAGACAGTAAAATCAAGGAGGTAACAATCGATGGCAAAACAATATACGCCGTTACCGAAACAGGTGATTTCTCTTCAGATGACATCGAGATCAAAGGTTTCACTGCTCCCGGCCCCACAATTTCGCCCTCATCCGCAGTCTTCAACCTTGCGCCGGACGTTCGTGCGATAACCGAGACCCATTCTTACCAATTCAGCAGTTTTGATCCTCAGGATGTTAATTTCGAGGCTAAAGATGTTGATAAGGCAATCGAACGCGCAGATGCTATCGATATAGAACCGCTCAATATTCATGTTACTTTCGTTGCATCCGGAATGAGTGATGCCACAATGAGCTTCAAAACTCTTAATCTGAATTTCATAAAGGGTATGACTTTCCGGAATTTACCCTCTAACTATAATTATGATTTCACAACCGGTAAACTGAAAATTACCAATATTCCTTTCAACGGGAATAAGGCTTCAATCGATCTTATAGCTACATCAATCGACTTCCGCCCGTCAAATACGGTTATCAACGCTGACCGCACACTCGATTTCAAATCGCAGATCACAATTGAATCGGGTGAACTCGTTTCGGAAATTACAATTGATCCTGCAAATCCTAAAGATCCGGACCCGGAGGTAAAATTTACCGTAAACACTACGGTTGATGATATCGTAGCAACAAATTTCACCGGCCTCATCACATACGATCTTGAAGGTGAAGACCTTAACATCGACCCGGTGGATCTTTCAGACCTTCCCGACTTCCTCTCTCAGGATGGAACTGATCTTCGCCTGGCCAATCCGCAGATTTATCTTAACATCAACAACCCCCTTGCAAATCGTGGATATGATCTCTACTTCACAACAAGTCTTGAACTTACTTCTGTAAGATCGTCCGGTTCCACACCCTACAAACTCAATCCGGGCCAGGAGGTAAAAGTTGGTTACAACCGTGGCAACGGCCCATATAATTTCGTTCTCTCTCCCTCGATGCCCTCAAATCCCCTTGCAGATTATAAAAACGATCTCAGTCATGTCGGTTTCTCACAACTTTCTGACGTGCTCAGCGGAAATGGGCTCCCCAATAAAATCGAAATCAATATCGTAGACCCGATGCTGCCTTCTCAGGCTGTAACAAAATTCAAACTCAACACTACGATTCCGGGAGTGGAGGGTAAATATGAATTCTTCGCTCCTCTCGCACTCAAGCCGGTAAGCGACGGCCAAAACGGATCTGTGATAATTTATTCTGATACGGAAGATGGCTGGGGTGATGATGACCTTGATAAAATGACAATCGAGCTTATCCAAGTTGAAGCCGATGCATATAGCACCGTGCCTCTGAATGCTCACTTTACAGCTCACCCCATCGACAGAAAGGGGAACAAGATCGATGTTGAAATCAAGGGAGCCGACATACAGGCTAATGCTCAGGGACAACACATAGTGATTACAGCTGCCGGCACGATAAAGAACCTTGACGGAATCACGTTCGAAGCTGTCGTGACCGCCGGCTCTGAGGAAGCTCTTTCTCCCGATCAGACCATACGCCTTGAAAACCTTAAGGCAAAAGTGACCGGAAATTATCTCACCGACTTCTAAACCCCGCAATTTACAATCATGAAATCTGTTAATAAAATACTGATAATCGCCGGTCTTATTGCGGGAACCACTCTCGCCACCGACGCTCAAAACACCTATTCGGGATATTTTCTCGACAACTATACCTATCGGTTCCAGATGAACCCCGCCTTTGGCAACGATGATAAAACCGGATTCGTTTCAATGCCCGGTATCGGTAACATCAACCTGGCCATGAGAGGAAACCTTCACTTAACCGACATCTTCTATAATGTGGATGGACGCACTTCGCTTTTCACTAACCCGAATGTCGGGGTAAATGAAGTGATGAAAAAAATAGGCAACCGCAATAAAATCGGCACGAACGACAAGATTGATATTCTTTCTGCCGGTTTCAAGGCATTCGGAGGTTATAACACAGTCTCTATCTCAGCTGTGGTTAATGCCGAAGCCAGCATTCCAGGATCATTCTTCTCTTTGGCTAAGGAAGGTATCACAAACAAGACTTATGCCATCGACGATATGTTCGGATATGCAAATGCTTACGCACAGATCGCCCTCAACCACTCTCGCGATATCAAGCAAGTGCCCGGACTTCGCGTTGGTGCCGCCGTGAAATTCCTCATCGGTGTCGGAAGTATCGACTTCCGTTTCAAAGAGGCAGATCTTACGCTTGGCACAGACAGCTGGATAGCACGTACAAATGCCGATATATATGCCTCTATCACCGGATTCTCTTTTGATCAGAAAAAATACTATCCCAAAGGCAATCAGGGTGATCTCGACCCACGCGACTACGTTTCCGGCGGTAAGGTAGATGGTTTCGGACTCAATGGTTTCGGTATGGGTTTTGACCTCGGAGCTGAATATAAATGGACTGATTTCAAATTCTCGGCCGCACTTCTCGACCTCGGCTTCATTGCTTGGGGAAAGACTGCCTGGGCTTCTACAAACGGCACCCAGACCATCAATACGGATGCTTATACGTTCAGCACCCAGGATGACTCGGAGAACTCTTTCAAACACCAGTTTGACAACATTAAGGACGACGCTTCAAAGCTTTATCAACTTAAAGACAACGGATATAAGAATTCTTACACTCGCGGCCTGGCTGCAACTCTCAACTTAGGTGTGGATTATGAATTCCCATATTATCGCAAACTACACTTCGGTCTTTTGAATTCTACCCGTATCAACGGCAATTACAGCTGGACTCAGTTCCGCCTTTCTGCCAACGTCAATCCTGTGAAGTTTTTCTCAGCCGATATCAATCTCGGTGTGGGCACATACGGCGCAAGCTTCGGATGGCTCATCAATTTCCATCATACCGGTATTAACTTCTTCCTCGGAATGGACCATACGATGGGTAAAGTCTGCAAACAGTTCATCCCTCTTAGCTCCAATGCTTCATTCAACATGGGTCTGAACTTCCCATTCTGATCACATTTCCCTCTTTATAGCAATGAAGCTGCGCCTTTCCCCGGCGCAGCTTCATTGTTTTTGGATAGCCAAGACGACAAAAAAAGAGAGCCGGACCTCACGGCCAAGCTCCCAAAAAAAATTTCACCAAATTAATAAATATATAGTTTTCCAGTCATGATAGTCTAATCAGAAGCGTCGCCCTTGCTGCTGCTTCATCTGCCGCATCATTTTCATAGGGTTCTTCATCGATGTGGCCATCTTCATCATCTTTCTGGTGTCTTCAAACTGTTTCAGAAGTTTATTGACATCCTGAAGTGTCGTGCCTGAGCCCTTAGCAATGCGCTGACGACGCGTACCCTTGATAATATCGGGATTCTTTCGTTCGTAAGGGGTCATGGAGTTTATAATGGCCTCTATTCCCTTGAATGCATCATCATCAATGTCGATATCCTTGATAGCCTTGCCGACACCCGGAATCATTGATGCCAGATCTTTGATGTTACCCATCTTCTTGATCTGCTGAATCTGCTTCATGAAGTCTTCGAAATCAAACTTATTTTTCTTGATCTTCTCCTGCAGACGTTCAGCCTCTTTCTGATCGTAGATTTCTTGAGCTCGCTTAGCCAACTCAACGATATCACCCATTCCCAGAATACGGTTGGCCATACCCTCGGGATTAAATTCCTGGATATCTTCCAGTTTTTCGCCCGTTCCGACATATTTGATAGGTTTATCAACCACCGCACGGATAGAGAGTGCCGCGCCACCCTTAGTGTCACCATCAAGTTTGGTAAGCACAACACCATCAAAGTCGAGACGATCGTTAAAGGTCTTGGCTGTATTTACGGCATCCTGACCCGTCATGGAATCGACTACGAAAAGTGTCTCCTGAGGATTGACAGCATTTTTAATACGCTCGATTTCATCCATCATCTCCTCATCGACAGCAAGACGTCCGGCCGTATCGACAATCACCAGATCATAGTGTTTTGCTTTAGCCTCAGCAATAGCATTCAGGGCAATTGACACCGGATCCTTGCTTTCTTCTTCAGTATATACCGGGACATCAATACTTTCAGCAAGAACTCTAAGCTGTTCGCGAGCGGCAGGACGATATACGTCGGCACCGACAAGCAACGGGCGCTTCCCCTTATTCGATTTCAGCTTCTTGGCAAGCTTGCCGGCAAATGTGGTCTTTCCGGCTCCCTGAAGTCCCGACATAAGAATCACGGTAGGATTCCCTGTAAGATTAAGAGGGGCCTCATCGCCACCCATAAGTGCGGCCAATTCGTCATGAACAATCTTGACCATCAATTCTTTAGGCTTCAGCGATGTGAGAACGTTCTGACCAAGAGCCTTTTCCTTGACAGTCCGTGCAAAATTTTTCGCAACCTTATAATTGACGTCGGCATTCTGAAGAGCACGCATCACGTCTTTCATCGTCTCGGCAATGTTGATCTCCGTGATACGGCCCTCTCCTTTCAGGATTTTGAACGACCGCTCAAGTCGTTCTGAAAGATTATCAAACATAATGATTCTTGCAGCTTAGTTTATTTTAATCGGTTTGTGGCCGTATCGGGGAAAATCACGACCGGTTTCCATTCGCGGGCCTCTTCGGGAGTGACCTGTGCGTATGTCATGATAATCACGACATCACCGGGCTGGGCCTTACGCGCCGCAGCTCCGTTGAGACAGATTACACCACTTCCGGCCTCACCCGCTATCACATACGTGTCGAAGCGCTCACCGTTATTGTTATTGACAATCCACACCCGTTGGCCAGGGAGGATATCGGCGGCAGCAAGCAGATCGCTGTCAATGGTGATGCTTCCTATATAATTAAGATTCGCCTCTGTCACCGTGACACGGTGAATCTTTGATTTCATCATCTCTATCAGCATACCGGCTATCTTTTATTTTTTTGATTCCGGCAGAGGCCGGTAGAGTATATTGTCAATTAATCTTATTTCTCCACAATAAACCGTGATACAACCTACCACTTCCGGACTTTCCTCCCATTCCTCTACAGGAAGAAGTGTGCGTGCATCAACAATCTCAAAATACTCCACCCGCAGATGAGGCATTGCATTGAGGTGTTCTACAACGGAGGCATGAGTGGCGCGGACATCATGATTGCGCGAATACTCCACGCTTTCGGAAAGCGTCTTATAAATCTCCGGAGCTATCGCGCGCTGTTCTTCGTTCAAAAGAGCGTTTCGGCTTGAAAGAGCTAAACCATCGTCAGCTCGCTTTATCGGGCATGCCACGATCTCGACATCGATATCTTCAGATTTTACCATGTTGCGGATCACGGCGATCTGCTGAAAATCTTTCTCGCCGAAATAGGCCCGGTTCGGACGACATAAACGGAACAGCCTGCTTACAATCTGGGCCACACCCTGAAAATGTCCCGGTCTGAATTTTCCTTCCATAACCTCGGCTGCCGTGCCAAGTTCGAAATAATGGTCGGAGACAGGGCCTCCGGGATACATCTCTTCTACCGTAGGAGCAAAAGCAACAGCAACTCCGGCTTCGGCCAGCAGACGAAAATCTGATTCTTCCTGACGCGGATAAGAGGCAAGGTCGGAAGGATTGTTGAATTGAGTGGGATTTACAAAAACGCTGACAATGACGGAGGAATTCTCCTTCACCGCACGCTCCACGAGTGAGATATGACCGGCATGCAAGGCCCCCATAGTGGGCACAAGACCTATCGATCTGCCATCAGCCTTCTCTCGGGCCACATACGTCTCAAGCTCGGCTATGGTTCTGAATATTACCATTTTTTCTTTTGTCTTCTTTTTGTTATCGTTCCCTTAAGGAGGGCTCGATAATATTTATCATGCAAAATTAATCAAAAGTTCATAATCTGACGCTCCATTTCTTATTTTTTTAAACCTTTCAGCCCTTAAAAAGAGCTTTCTTTGGATTTATACTCATTTTTTATTAACTTTGCATGTTATTAGCAGCCGTTCTGACGAAATAGGGCCAATTTAAACCCTCCTCGCCGACGATGCATAAAGTTTAACCTCAGAAAACAGACCCCGAACGGTCTTTGCTACTTTGCCCGAGGGCAATATTTATAAGTTTTGTCTTATGCCTAAACAACGAATCCTTTATGTCTCCACAGAGATCGCTCCATATCTTCCCGATGCGGAAAATTCTCGTCTCGGCCGCTCCCTGCCACAGGCCATGCAGGAAAGAAAATATGAAGTCAGAACTTTCATGCCTAATTTCGGAGCCGTAAACGAACGCAGAAACCAGCTTCACGAAGTGATCAGGCTCAGCGGCATAAATATAATGATAAACGACAATGACCATCCGCTGATCATTAAAGTGGCCTCGATGCAACCTTCGCGTATTCAGGTATATTTCATCGACAACGACGACTATTTCCAGAAATCGGAAGATGACATAGACCCTATCGGAACCAACCGCGAAGATAACGACGAACGTATGATCTTCTATGCCCGCGGAACTGTCGAAACAGCCAAAAAACTCCGCTGGGAACCGGAAATTGTCCACGTTTCAGGATGGATGGCAGCACTGGTGCCGCTATTCCTCCGCAGAATTGTTTCCGACGGAACATCTTTCAAGAATTCAAAGACCGTCTACTCTGTGCTACGTGATGAAAACACGCTTGAGACCGTAGACCCTGAATTTTTTGAAAAGCTAAAGGCCGATTGTGTAAAAGAAGATGATCTGAAAGATTTCGTTGATCTTCCCAATGACGTGAATCTGCTCCACCGTCTCGCCATTGCAAAGTCGGATGGTGTGGTTTTCAACACTCCCGATCCCGATCCGACTCTGATCAAAGCTGTAGAAGACAAGGGCATCCCCTACATGATTCTCGATCCTGAACAAGACAACGCACAGAAATATCATGAGTTCTATCAGTCGCTTATCAATGCCTGAGGGATTTTGAATAGCGACAACAACCCATATCTTTTCTAATGAAAAAAATGAAGCTCCTCCGGATTCTCCTCTTCCTGTTGCCGACCCTGCTATGGCTGTCAGCCTGCCAGGATGATATCACAACAATCGGTTCTTCGCTCGACCGCGGAGAAGTCACGATCATAGTAGACTCGATGCCCACTAAGATTGCTTCGGAATCAGTCTATGAGCCCGTTTTCGATGCTCGCACCGCCACAAAACTTCTCGGTAGAATAAGCGTACCTGAATATGGCGACCTCAAGTGCTCTTTCGTAACTCGACTCATGAGTGCCGTGAATCTCTCGATTCCCGATTCGATCACGATAAATAAGATCGATTCAATGACGCTCGTGCTCTCAGTGCCGAGAGCGGCCATCACCGGCGATTCCCTTGCTCCCCAGCAACTGAAAGTATTCCGGCTCACAAAAGCTCTCCCCTCCGACATAACTAATGAGTTCGACCCGGAAGGCTATTATGACCCGTCGGCGCCACTTGGTGTGAAGAGCTATACAATATCCGGGCTCACCGTGACCGACTCAACCTACAATTCAACATCAAATGTGAAAGTACGCGTCAAGATGCCGCTCGATCTTGCGAGGGAATTCGTTACTGCATACCGCACTACTCCCGAAATTTTCCGTTGGCCCGACACATTTGCAAATTATTTCCAAGGTCTTTACATAGAACAGAATTTCGGCAACGGATGTGTGGCAGCTATCAGCAATCTTGAGCTTCTCACCTATTGGAACCGCATCGAAAAAGAATACGTGATAGATAAGGAAGACGCCGCGAATTCCGGCTATAAGGACGTGGTAAAACGCGACTCAATATGTCTTTTCTCGTATCAGCCTGAAGTGCTTTCAAGCAATATGGTCTCTTATACTGTCTCGAAAAAAATTCAAGATCTCGTTGATGATGGGAAAATTATAATCACAACTCCCGGCGGCTACCATGCCGATTTCACTTTCCCGGCAAAGGATATCATTGAGAAATATAGAAACCAGCAGGCAAACATGTCGGTTATCTCCAAACTTGCTCTTGAAATCCCGGCAAACACCATCAAAAACAATTATGGTATCTCCTACGTCCCGACACTCCTGATGATTAAAAAATCGGAACGCGAGAAATTTTTCAAAGAAAACAAGGTGCCCGATAACAAGACTTCTTTCTATGCCCGCTACAACTCTTCAACAGGTCGATATTCTTTTTCAGCTCTGAGGGATTACCTTCTCTCCCTGCTCGAAAAAGAGGAGATCACTAATGATGATGTTGAATTTTCGCTTGTACCGGTGCTTGTGAATACCGAAGATGTCACGGGATATAACTCCTCTACATCTGTTGTAGTGAGATGTGCTCCTTACGTGCTCCGTCCTACAATGACAATGCTCAATATGGATGAAGCCATCATCTGTTTCACTTTCTCAAAACAAGTGATCGATTAACGGATTTTTCCCGAAATGAAACTTTTTCTGCTTCTCTTCAGTCTGCTCTCGTTTCTTACAGGAGCAGATCGCCCCGGCGACAGCCAGTCGGCCGAATTGCTTTTTGTCGGTGATGCCATGCAGCATCAGGCGCAGCTTGACCGTGCCTCTCTTCTTGCAGGAGGGAAAGGTTATGACTATTCCGATTGCTTCACCTACATCGCCCCAACAGTCACGGAGGCTGATTATGCTGTCGTAAATCTGGAAGTGCCACTTGGAGGAGGACCCGATTATACAGGTTATCCATGTTTCTCGGCCCCCGATTCTTACGCAAAAGCTCTGAAAGATGCCGGATTCGATCTCTTCCTTACAGCTAACAATCACTGTCTCGACCGTCGCGACCGGGCTGCTCGACGCACTCTCAAAGCTCTTGATGACATGAAGATAGACCATATAGGAACGTATCATGATGCGGCTGCAAGAGATACACTTGTCCCTTTTATAAAGGATATTAACGGTTTCAAGATAGGTTTTCTCAATTATACCTATGGCACAAACGGTATCCAACCACGTGAGGGAGCGGAAGTGGCTCTAATAGATAAAAAGAAAATTGCCGATGAAATAGCCCGTACTCGAAAAGCAGGGGCAGAAATCGTAGTTGTAGCAATCCATTGGGGCATTGAATACGTTTTGCTTCCTAACCGCTCGCAGGAAGAACTGGCAGATTTTCTTGTAGAAAACGGAGTCGATATGGTGATCGGCGGACATCCGCACGTTATTCAGCCTATGAAGATTGTCAGAAATGAAAAAGAAAATAAAGATGTTCTTGTAGTTTATTCTCTGGGCAATTTTATTTCCAATATGAAGACTGCCGATACACGTGGCGGAGCTCTGGTACGAGCCCGAATAATCCGGGATAGTGAAGGTAAAGCCCGCTTCGACAGCGCTGACTATGATCTTCTCTTCTCGGCCAAGCCATCGCAGCCCGGCTCAAATTTCACTGTAATCCCCTCTTGGATGCCTGAAAAAATCCCCTTTAGTCAAAAAGAGCATTGGCTGCTTTTCGAACGCGGAGCGGAAAAAATTTTCAACACACACAACTCCGGCGTGGAGCGCAGAAATAAATAGAATTCCATAGTTGCAATATAAACCAAAATGATTCAGACCAACAACTTATGCATGCAGTTTGGTAAACGCGTGCTCTTTCAGGATGTAAACCTCACGTTTAATCGTGGTAATTGCTACGGTATAATCGGCGCGAACGGTGCCGGCAAATCAACTCTGATGAAGATTCTCTCCGGAGAACTCACCCCAACTATGGGAAGCGTCACTTTCGGTCCGGGCGAACGTCTGTCGGTGCTGAGCCAGAACCACTTTGAATTTGATGAATGCACGGTTATCGAGACCGTAATGCGCGGACACACCGTGCTCTGGGATATAATGCAGCAGAAAGATGCCATTTATGCCAAGCCGGATTTCTCCGACGAAGACGGTATTAAAGCTGCCGAACTTGAAGAAAAATTTGCCGAGCTTGAAGGCTGGAATGCGGAAAGTGATGCTGCCGCGTTGCTCTCCGGACTCGGAATCAAGGAAGATCGCCATTATATGCTCATGAAGGATATGAGTGCGAATGAGAAAGTCCGCGTGCTTCTGGCAAAAGCCCTCTTCGGCAATCCCGACAATCTGCTTCTTGATGAGCCCACCAACGACCTTGACCTCGAAACTGTGGCTTGGCTGGAAAACTATCTTGCCAATTTTGAAAATACCGTGCTTGTGGTGAGCCACGACCGACATTTCCTGAATGCAGTCAGCACACACACTCTCGATATCGACTATAACAAGATTTCTCTCTTTGCCGGTAACTACGATTTCTGGTATCAGTCATCGCAACTTGCGCTCCGACAGCAACAGGCGGCAAATAAAAAAGCTGAAGAAAAACGTAAGGAGCTGCTTGAATTTATCCAGAGGTTCAGTGCCAATGTGGCAAAAAGCAAACAGACAACCAGCCGTAAGAAGATGCTTGAGAAGCTTAACGTCGAAGAGATTCAGCCTTCTTCCCGCCGCTATCCGGGAATTATATTCACACCCAATCGCGAGGTGGGGAATAAGATTCTTGAGGTGAAAGGTCTAAAGGCTTCTGTCGATGGAGAAGTTCTCTTCGATGATGTCAATTTCCAGATTGAAAAAGGTGACAAAGTTGCTTTCCTCAGCCGTGACCCGAGAGCCATGACGGCTTTGTTTGAGATTATCAACGGCAATCGCAAGGCCGACGCCGGCGAGTTTGACTGGGGACAGACCATCACAAAGGCATATCTTCCTCTCGATAACAGTTCTTTCTTTGAAACTGATTTAAATCTTGTAGACTGGCTGTGTCAATACAGTTCCGATAGCTCCGAGATCTATCTGAAAGGTTTTCTCGGTAAAATGCTTTTCAGCGGTGAAGAGGTTCTTAAAAAAGCAAGTGTTCTCTCGGGAGGTGAGAAAATACGTTGTATGATTGCCCGCATGATGCTTACAGATGCCAACACACTCGTGCTTGATTCTCCGACAAACCATCTCGATCTTGAGTCTATTCAGGCTTTCAACAATACCTTGCAGAATTTCAAAGGAATCGTGCTTATGTCGAGCCATGACCATGAGTTTATACAGACGGTCTGCAACCGTATAATCGAGCTTACACCCAACGGAATCATCGATAAGATCATGGAATATGACGACTATATCGTTGATGAGAAAGTAGCCGCCGCACGCGAACGCCTTTATCCCGCTCCGGCAAAGGCATGACTCCTGCCCTTTACGGACCGGCACACCATGTCCTCCCAATCATAAAAGAAATAATCATGAAAACGGCTCTGACAAAAAGAGCCGTTTCTTTGTTATATATTACAAATACATATTGCTTAGCTATGAAAAGAAAACTGCTATATTCTCTTGGTCTGCTTCTCTCTGTAGCGGCCGTCTCATGTGATAAAGATAATGATCCTGCCATATCGCCGATTTCCGATAAGACTTATTCCGGGCTCACGGCACTCGACATTGAATATAACGGAGCGCCGATGGTTGGCAAAACAGTAGAGTATACTCAGGACGGGCTCTCGGCTACTTTAAATTTTCATTCAATCGTAAGCCTCTCCTCCCTATCGCCGGAGCTTGCAGAATTTCCAGACTTCCCCGGCCCGGGCGTACTCCCCGGTTCACCGCGTCTGGAATGTCCGGTGACGCTTCATCCTGATGGTGATGAATATGAATTTACCGGTACGGGCGAGACTGACTATGTAACGTATTCATATTCCGGAGAAGTCAAAGCTGATAAACTGGATTTCGAATTTAAAGACGTCAGGCTTAAAAACCGGAGACTTGCCAACACCGTATGGAAACCGGCTCCCTTAATTGCAGGGAAAGATGGGGCAAGTTATTCTTCAATGCCCTTTCACGTTGTCTGGGAAACCGACCAGCCGGGACTACTGGCAGGTTTTGATTATTCTGTTCAGGATGCTGTCAATCTCTTGCTCACATTGCCCATAATTCCCGCCTATAATAACACAGCCTACATGTCGGTCTCGCAGGCTCTTGCAAGCGGGGTGAGAGCCTTGGCATTTAATCCTGACGGAAATGCCGTAGTGACATATCTGAAGACCGCCAACGGGGCTGCAGAATTTTCACAAGCACCCTTGTGTATGTTACAATATCTCCCCTTATCGAATTCGATGATGAAGGTATTTGTGAATCCAACCGATCTAATGGGCGTGATCTTGACAAATATCAATAATTCACAAAAACCTGATATCCCGGAACATCCTTTCGGGGCTCCCGCAACTCGCGCCTCAATTCAGGAGATTTCCGGAATGTTATCCTCGATATTGCCATTGGTCAGTGAAGGTTTCCCCTTACAATATGATCTTTCTGATTCATCGCTGAAGATATATTTCAATTCTGAAACACTCATTCCTTTATTGAAGGGAGTGATAATTCCATTATTAGCAGATCCGATCATTCAGCAATCCATACTTGAAAGGCTACAGGAAAATCCTTCCCTGCAGCCCTATAAACCGATTATCGAAGCTTTCCTGATTGCCACACCCCTTATTCTTGAATCGACCACCAAGGTCGAACTTGGAGTGAATCTGATCAAATATTAACCTTCGATTTCCATCAATTCCAACAAGCGCGTCTCGGCTTCATCGAGGCGCGCTATAACTTCTGCTATCCGCGCGCCGGCACGCAAAATCTCATCATTACTCAGCGTTCCGGAAGAAAGTGAGGCTTCCAGTTGCGATTTTTCATCTTCCAACCGGGTTGTCTCCTCTTCAAGTGCCTCCATCTCCTTCTTTTCCTTAAATGAAAGCCTTCGTTTTGTCTGGTCTTTCTGCTTCCATGAGCCCTTTGCAACCGGCGTTGCCACGTTTTTTTCCTGTTCGCGGCGTTCCTTCTCCTCTTCGGCTAAGCAATGCCTGTAAGTGGAATAATCACCCGGGAAATCCCGGACATCTCCGTTTCCGCGGAAAACGAACAGATGATCAACTATACGGTCAAGAAAAAAGCGGTCGTGACTCACCACAATCACGCAGCCTTTGAAATTTACAAGGTAATCCTCAAGCACGGCGAGCGTCATGATATCGAGGTCGTTCGTAGGCTCATCAAGAATAAGGAAATTCGGGCTGCGCATCAACACCGTTGCCAGATAAAGACGACGTCGCTCTCCTCCGCTCAGTTTATGGATATACTTCTGCTGAGTCTCAGGCGTGAAAAGAAAATGCGAAAGAAACTGGGAAGCCGATAGTCGCGTCTTATCATCTATCCTTACATCTTCCGCTATCTCGCGGACAGCATCTATCACTTTTTTGTTCTCATCAAAACCTGTCATCCCCTCCTGACTGTAATAACCCCACCTTACAGTCTCTCCAATATCGAAACCACCGGAATCAGGCGTCAGTTCGCCAAGCAGAAGCTTTATAAACGTTGATTTGCCTGTTCCGTTGTCTCCAACGATACCGACCTTCTCATACCGGGCGAAGTCATAGTTCCAATCTTTCAAGATCACCTTCTCGCCAAAAGACTTGGAGATATTTCTGGCCTCGAATATTTTCGAACCGATATAAGTCGATTTCACATTTAGAGAAACATTCCGCTCGATAAGATTCACGTGACTACGCTTCTCCAATTCATGAAAATTATCTATACGGTATTTAGCTTTAGAGCCTCGGGCCTGAGGTTGTCTGCGCATCCATTCCAGTTCCGTGCGCAGCAGGTTCTTCACTTTGGCGAGTTCAGCCGACATGTTCTCATGTCTTTCATCACGCTTACGAAGATAATAATCATAATTGCCATCGTAAGAATAAACCTGGCGTTGATCGATTTCTATGATCTTGTTGCAAACCTTATCAAGGAAATATCGGTCATGAGTCACCATAAGCAGTGTAGCCCTTGAACGCGACAGATAATTCTCCAGCCACTCAATCATCCATATATCAAGATGATTGGTCGGCTCATCCAGAATCAGCATATCCGGATTCCCGAGAATCACCCTGGCCAACGCAACACGTTTAGCCTGACCTCCGGATAGTTTCCCAAGCGGCATAGACATATCATCTATCCGAAACTGCGTGAGGAGCTGACGCGCAAGATCTTCAGCATCCCCCTGCTCATTGTCAAGCACGCCCGATGCAGCATATTCGAGCACACTCATTTCGGAAGATATGGGAGGCAATTGCTCCAGATATCCTACACGCAATCCATTGCGGAAAACGACCTTCCCGCTATCGTAATCCTCTTTGCCCGCTATAATATTCAGGAAAGTGGTTTTTCCGGCGCCATTACGGGCAATAAGACCTATCTTATCGCCCTGAAAGACGCCTAAAGTGACGTCTTCGAAAAGGATTCGGTCACCAAACGATTTAGTAAGTTTCTCTATCTGAAGATAAGAAATAGTGCCGGCCATATCCTCTTATTTACGGCAGGCGATAACTTCAATCTCCACCAGAGCCTTCTTCGGAAGTTCTTTTACGGCAAATGCACAGCGAGCCGGATAGACAGCCTTGAATTCTTCTGCATAGACTTCGTTCATCGGCCCGAAATAAGACATATCGGCAAGCAGGACGGTTGTCTTTACTACATCATCGAGCGAAGCTCCGGCTTCGGCGAGTATAGCCTTGATATTTTTGATCGATTCGCGCGTCTGAGCCTTGATATCCTCAGGCATCTCGCCGGTAGCGGCATTGATCGGAAGCTGACCCGAAACAAAAATAAGATTTCCGGCCTCCACAGCCTGACTGTAAGGGCCTATGGCACCCGGTGCATTCACTGTTTTAATCTCTTTCTTCATGATTTTTGATTTTCGCTATTTCAATATTCAAATATAGTAACCACCGTCGGAATACGAGAAAAATAGATTCTCTCTCGAACGGCAGCCTCTATAATCCCAAAATTAAAACTTTCTACATGATTAACCAAATTTATCCTAATCAGATTTTAGAGTCCGTTTGGTTAAAAACGACAACACACAGAGTCTTAATTTACTGGTTATAAATAAAAAAGGAGAAAGACACAATATCTTTCTCCCGGAGCCGCGAGTGGGACTCGAACCCACGACCTTTTCGTTACGAATGAAATGCTCTACCAACTGAGCTATTGCGGCATTCTTTGTCTCGATTCTTCCTCAAAACCGTTTACATTGCAAAGATACTATTTTTTTCATTCTTCCGCAAATTTTATTACTCCAAATGTGGCATCCCAATATGGATTTGCCGTCATACGCCTCATTCCCCTTTAAGGGTAAAACCTTTATGTTGCCAGCGACGCGAATACCAGCGTCGGATAAAGACAATGCCCCGGACATTCTCGTCAAGTGCAAACATCCACCACATACCAAGAATTCCAAATCCGAAGGTGATGCCTAACAGATAGGCAGCTCCGACGGCTATGCTCCACATAAAGATCACTCCCACGTAGAAAGGATAGTTCACATCACCGGCCGACTGAAGAGTATTGACAAATAATATATTAACAGGACGTCCGATCTCAAGCACAAGATCGATCCAGAATATGGACGTGCCAAGCGCAACAATCTCCGCATTGGAAGTAAGGGCTGACATAATGGCGTGCCCTCCCAAAGCCAACGCTAATGAAAAAAGAAGTGTGACAATTACCGCCACATTCATAACATATTTTCCAAGAACAAAAGCTCCATGCCATCTGCCGGCTCCGACAAGATGCCCCACACAGATTGCGCCCGCATGAGATATGGCGATACAGAAGAGATAGACGTACATTATGACGTTCACGCAATAGGTCCGGGCAGCCAGAGCCTCCATGCCGAGGGAAGTGATAAAAAAGGCTATGACAAGCTGCGAGCATGAATAGCTCATCTGCTCACCGGCCGAAGGGAGCCCGATCTTCATGAGATTATGGAATTCCTGACGGGGAAAACGCCTGAAAATATGCATCGGGAAACGGCGTACAGTGGTCCGGAACACGATAAAAAAGAGGATTATCATTGCTATTGTACGCGCTGTAGCTGTCGAAACGGCTGCTCCGTTTACCCCCATTGCCGGCATTCCGAACTTACCGAAAATCAGAGCATAGTTGCCGAGTATATTCAATACATTTACAACCAATATCACCATCATCGGGTAGTAGGCCTTATCGTTAGAACGAAGCACGGCAGAAAGAGTCATTGCTATAGCCTGGACAAATGCGAATGCAGAGACAATCTCCATATATCCCTTCCCCTCTTCAAGCATCGCGCCTTCAAGCCCCATTGCAGATAGGATTTCACCGGCAAATATGCACAGACAGAAACTCACCACAAGCCCGAAAATCAGATTGACCACTATCGATAACCCCACCACTGTCTCCATCCGATCGCGAAGTCGTGCTCCAAGATATTGACTGCACAAGACGGAGGTGCCAAGATTTATCACCTCAAAAATTATGAAACAGAAAGAGATTATCTGATTGGCAAGACCAACGGCTGCGACACTCTCGTCTGAATGACGCGAAAGCATGAATGTATCCATAGCTCCCAGCGACATTATCAGCAGAGTTTCGATAAGAATAGGTATAGTCAGCATCGCCAGTTCACGCTTCAGCGATGACCGGATCCTTACCTTTGCAAATATCTCTTTTAATGTCAGAATCACGTCTAAAAAATTTCCGATTCCGATATCTAACTGAGTTTCTAAAAATCGGCAGTAATAATTCCCTATTCGCCCAAAAGATCAGGACGCAAACGACGTGTACGCTCCAAAGCCTGGTCGTAACGCCATTCGGCGATCTTCGCCTCATGGCCCGAAAGCAGTATATCAGGCACTTTCCACCCATTATAATCAGCCGGACGAGAATAGACCGGAGGAGCCAGAAGATTATCCTGAAACGAATCTGAAAGAGCGGATTGTTCATCGCCTATTACTCCGGGAATGAGTCTTACAATCGCATCTGCAATCACTGCCGCAGGCAGTTCTCCCCCCGTAAGCACATAATCCCCAATCGAAATCTCTTTTGTTATAAGGTGTTCCCGTACGCGATAATCAACTCCTTTATAATGTCCGCAGAGGATTATAACATTCCCAAGAAGCGACAGCGAATTCGCCATAGGTTGATCAAACACCTCTCCATCAGGCGTAGTAAAGATTACTTCATCATAATCTCGCTCCCTCTTCAGTGCGGAGATACAAGCATCAATCGGTTGGATCTGCATTACCATTCCCGCTTCTCCCCCGAAAGGATAATCATCCACCTTGCGATGTCGGCTCGTGGTGTAATCGCGGAGATTATGGATCTTTATTTCGGCAAGCCCTTTATCCTGCGCCCTCTTCAATATGGAGCAATTAACAAAGGGTTCAAGCATCTCGGGCATGACTGTCAGCAAATCTATTCTCATCTTCTTAAAGATTATAACGGGGTTTAAAGAATCACAGCCGTTTTAAAAACGAGACCCTCCTGAGGGAAGGTCTCGTTATATACGGGTTCTGTTTAATAACGCAGTCGAAACGCTCTTATTGCTTCGTCCGCATTATTGGGAATTCATTAGTCGATCAACTCGTCAGCCTTATAACCGCCCATCTCGCGGATAGCATTCTTGAGCATCGTATACTGCTGATAGAGGTTGTTTACAGGTATCTCACCTTTTGTATAATCGTGCATCGGGCTCTTGAGGAAGAAGCTCAGGAAGCGCTGTATACCGTAACGTCCATCACGGGCAGCAAGGTCGCTGAGGAGCACGAGGTCAAGACAGAGAGGAGCTGCGAGGATAGAATCGCGGCAGAGGAAGTTGATCTTGATCTGCATCGGATATCCCATCCAGCCGAATATGTCTATATTGTCCCAACCCTCTTTGTTGTCGTTGCGGGGTGGGTAATAGTTGATACGAACTTTATGGTAATACTGAGTGTCCTCGTCATTACCGTGGCCATAAAGATCAGGCTGATTTTCCGGAACGAGGATTGACTCGAGAGTAGAAAGTTTTGACACCTCTTTGGTGCGGAAGTTGGCGGGCTCGTCGAGCACGAGGCCGTCGCGGTTGCCGAGGA
>CAZOPN010000019.1:0-35097 GCA_964581685.1 uncultured Sangeribacter sp.
GCTTTTGGCTCAATCACATAGCCCGCTATGCTCAATCGCTCAAAAGTCAAAAATCGCTCCAACCCAGCGACCCCAGGGGCACTCAAATTTATGAGATGGGCTCTAAATTATTAGAATCATGTCTACAAATACAAAAGACAACGAACGCAAGGTGACAACCCGTCGGCTTGTGGAGATGAAGCAACGTAATGAAAAAATTACAATGCTTACAGCTTATGATTATTCATCGGCTAAGATAATTGATGAAGCCGGTATAGATGCTATTTTGGTTGGAGACTCTGCTTCTAACGTGATGGCCGGAAATATGACCACCTTGCCAATTACGCTTGACCAGATGATTTATCATGCAAAATCGGTGATGAAGGGTGTGAAGCGTGCTTTGGTGGTTGTGGATCTTCCTTTCGGGTCTTATCAGGGAAATTCTAAAGAAGCACTTGCCTCCGCAATCCGGATTATGAAGGAGAGCCATGCTGAGGCGGTCAAAATTGAGGGCGGTGCCGAGATTCGTGAGTCGATTGAGCGAATCCTTTGTGCCGGGATACCGGTGATGGGGCATTTGGGTCTTACTCCTCAGAGTATAAATAAATTTGGAACTTACAGCGTTCGTGCGCGTGAGGCTGCGGAAGCCGAAAAACTCAAGTCTGATGCAAAGTTGCTTGAAGAGATCGGGTGTTTTGCGATTGTGCTCGAAAAGATTCCGGCAAGTCTTGCTAAAGAGGTAGCTGCTTCCGTGGATATTCCGGTGATCGGAATCGGAGCCGGAGGGGGAGTGGATGGCCAGGTTCTGGTAATGCACGATATGTTGGGTATCAACCGAGGCTTCTCTCCGCGTTTCCTTCGTCGATATGCTGATGTTGCCGGCGTGATGACTGATGCTGTAGGCCGCTATATAGAAGATGTGAAATCAGGCGATTTTCCGTCGGCTGCCGAATCTTATTGATAATCAAACCTAAGGCGGCTGTGTCATAAAAAATATGACACAGCCGCCAAAAACTATTTAAAAGAGATTGAGGCCCCGGTTTTTATGACGGGGCCTGAATTTTCAATAATTATTTAAGCCATAAACATCTTTACCCTGTTCCATTGTCCATCAAGAGCGTCCGGAACGAAGTCGATTTCAGACGGCTGCTTGAATTCGGCATATCTTGAATCAGACCAGATAAACGGCAGGTCACGTACGTGGGCCGTACCGAACTTCATCCAGAAAGAAGTCTTTTTACCATTGATGTCCGGTTTGCGACTCAGATTGGCGAGGACTTCCTTAATCATCTCGGCCGAGAAAGCCTTGGCGTCTACTGATCCGTCAGGACGCTGACGCGGAAGTTCGGTCGTTCCGTATCCGAGATCCCATCGTCCATAGATCGACAGAGGCTCGCGGTCGGCGGTATACGTGATAAGTGATTTGGCTGATTCCATATCCTTTACCTTGTCAATGCCCTGCCAGAGCTGGAAACGACGCATCGGGCGAAGATTCATACTCTCCAGTTCGTAACCGACCCACCAGTTGATCGGTTGATTTACACCGAAGATATGCGTAGGAGTGATGAGGTGATGGTCATAATCAAGGAAAGTCGGCTTGTAGCCTGTGGAGTCGAGTTGCGTGATATTCTTACCATCGCATTTGAAGAGCACGAAACGGTTGTAGCTCATTTCTACCAGACCGATCTCTCCTGTATTAGCATCAACAAGATGGTAACCGTTAAGATATGTACCGGTATTGTCGAGTTTACAATATTCGTAGAATTCATCGATGGTATGTGAAAATTGTTCTGCAGCGGCACTACGATAGGTAAGCCAGATGCCGAGCACTTTCGGTTTGTCATAAAGATCAACGTGTGTGGTTTCGTTAAAGCCGATTCCGTTGCCGTTAAATCCGAAGTCGGTGTTAGAACCGAACTGGCCGGGACAGTTGGCATTCTGCGTAACGAAATCGTCTCCGATACAATATGTCACGGCGCAAGACTGAGCCCAGAAGCAGCACCACGAGTTATGAGTCCAGAAAACGTTGCCGTCAGGCATGAGTTTGGTGAATGCCGTGCAGTGTTCAGGCTTCTCGGGGCGGTCGCTCTTGGCAGCCTTTGTAGCGGTGCCATAGCCCATCACGAGACCGATTTTGTCGCCCACGCAATCGAAGAGGTCATACTGGGAGTTGATGAAGATAACATCGAGGAATGAAAGAGGCGTATCATCGATGCCGAGTTTTGAATCTTCGGGCAGAGCAAGATCGGCTAAGGAGACGTTCTTTCGAGGCTCCGCATTTACAGCACCCTCGTAGATTCCCAGCTGACGGAACATCAGACGGGCAATCTTCTCAATCATCGGCTCGCTGATGCGCTGCGAGATGAGATCGAGGGTATATTTGTAATTCTCAATCACGGTGTCCCCGCAAACGGTAAGATATTCAGGCTTTACCTCAACCGACAAAGCGTCCTGGGGCGTGGCGCCGATAAGGAAGTTTTTCCATGAATTATTACGTGTGGCGAGAATCATCGGTCCGGTCTGTACCTTACCCTGAATATAACCGGCGTTATATTCATTCTGGAAGATGCTCACATTTGGATTTTGCGCATAAATGGCAAAATTCCAGTTATTATCGATGCACTGCGCAAAACCGCATGAATATTCGTCAAGAACGAATTGGGTGGCATCTGTATTTTTGAAATTTGGTGTGTACTTAGCCATTGTAGTTTTCTTTTTATAAAATGGGTCTAAAGGCATACGCCGTTATACACCATTATAGAATTAATTTTATAGATAACTTACAACAATCGATTAAGGAAATCTTATTTTAAATTCTTTCTTTCGATTCTTGTCTTGATTTGTATGGCTTACCGGAACTATTCCATGAACATTTTTACAAGATTCCAGCGGCCATCGATTACATCGGGGATAAAGTCGACTTCAGTAGGAAGTTTGAACTTAGCCCAACGCGAAGTAGACCAGGCGAAAGGACTTCCGTCGATATAAGGGCTACCATATTTCATCCAGAATGATGTGCGCTGCCCATCTTTTGATGGTTTCATTGTCAGACCGGCAAGAACTTCGCGTATCTGGGAAGTGCTGAACGCCTTGGCATCGATGGATCCGTGAGGTTGGTAACGCATGAATTCGGATGTTCCGTAATTATTATCCCAGCGGCCGGCAATTGAGATAGGTTCGAGACTTGAATTATATGTGATCAAATCTTTAGCGCTTTCAATATCAAGCACGTTAGGGATGTTACGGTAAAGCTGATAACGGCGTTTGGGAGCTCCATCGATTGTCTCGAGTTCTCGCCATATACGCTTGTAGACAGGGTCGTTGCAACCTAAGATGTGACTTTCCGTGGCCATGTGATGATCCCAGTCGAGGAAATTTGGAACATAACCTGTAGAATCGGTTACGGTCAGTTTTTTGCCATCGCCCTTGAAGAGAACGAAACGGGCATAGCTCATATCGATCATGCCGAATTCATCTTTAAATGCGTCTACCACCATGTAAGCGCTCAGGTAAGTTCCGGTATTATCCATCTTGAGATAATCGTAGAAATCATCGATGCTTGTGGCAAAAGCCTCTGCGGCAGCCGCACGCCATGTAAGCCATAATCCTTCTGTCTTAGGCTCCGTGTAGAAGTAGGTTTCCGTGGTCTCGTTGAATCCGATACCATGGCCGTTGAATCCATAATCCGTATTTGAGCCGAATTGTCCCGGGCAGAATGAATTCTGAGTAAGGAAGTCGTCTCCAACCACAAATGTTGTGGCGCAAGACTGTGCCATCAGGCAACACCATGAGGTATGGGTCCAGATCACATCGCCGTTTTCAAGTTTCTTAACGAAGCCGGAGCAACGTCCGGGTTTAATATGGAGATCCTCCTGAAGTTCTTCTTTTTCCTCCTGAAGGGTATGCTCCTCCACATCTTTCTGCAACTTATTCATAGCGACACCGAGTTCCTTACCGGCTGCGTCCCAAATATCCATCTGGGCATTGATAAAATAGATATCAAGGAAGCTTAGTGCGTCATCGCCGGCGTATGTCTGCGAGTCGTAAGGATCCATATTGGAAAGACGAAGATCATCGAATTTAACGTCTTTCAAAGGCTCCTTGTCGGCGGCACCATGGTAGATGCCGAGCTGACGATACATTAGTCGGAGAATATTGCGGACTTTAATATCATTAGCCTGATTCTTTTCTACATAGTCGATAAGCCAATTGTAGTTGGTGACAAGGTGTTTGGTGACAATCTCCAGGCCGTTAGGCGGAATTTCAGTGGAGTCGGCACCCGGACCTTCATCAAGCACATACCATCGCCAGGTGTTGTTTCGGGTAGCCTTGATCAGGGCGTTCCCCTGTGCTTTCCCCATTACGTAACCGGCGTTGTAATCATTCTGATAAGTGCTTACTCCGGGATCTTGGGCATAGGCGGCGAAATTCCAGTTGTTGTCGATACACTGGGCGAAGCCGCGTGTAAATTCGTTTAAAACGAATTCTTTCACGTCAGTGTTTAAAAAATCCTTTGTTTTCATTTTTATACAGTTTTAATAATTTTTATCCCTTTTCGTTTTCAGAACATAAGCTCAATATAGAGGGAGAGAGGGAGGTATAATCTGTTAAAAATCATTTAGTATTGTCAGATTTTGGCTCTGAAACTGAAACATTGTTCGGGTCTGCACTATCGTCTTTTGGAGGTGTTTCTCCGGGTGTCTTTTCAGTAGTCGGCGCTGCTTTATCTGCAACAGATTCAGCTTTTGCAACGGTTGGTTTTGCAGCAATTGTCTCAGCTGTTTCCTTTACGCTGTCAGTAGTTGCCTTTACAGCCTCGGCTGTAGTCTTGACATCATCGGCAGAAGCCTGAAGGGCAGGTTTTGCAACAGTGGCTATTGCGGCAGCCTCATGGTCTTTTGCTTCTTTAGCTTTGATTTGAACGGCAATCTTACGGATAATAACAATCGCAGCTACGATGAGCGACATCCACATACAGATATCGAATGCTACTACAGGATGAGTTTGGGTAGAGTGGTGGAAAACCTTGGCGATACCGTCGATCACGAACGGAGCAACCACGTTACCGATTGAATCCATCGAGGCGAACCATGCGAGTGTGAGCGTAAGGGCAATTCTTGAAGATGCCTGTGACAGCTTATTATAGTAGGCCGGTTGAGCAATACCGTAGAAATAAGTTGAGATAAGGATACCAAGACCAACAAGCCAGATGCTCTTAGGAGCGGCAACTATAAGCAGGAAGCCCAGGAATACTGCAATTATAACTACGACTGCAACCCAGTTTTTCAATACTTTCAGACACCAGTTCAATGTATATCCGGAAGCCATGATTCCGAAGAATAGCACGGAGGTAAGATCTCCGGCAATCGAGGAGTCGGTGAAAAGGAAAGGTATGTAAAGGCTGATTGCTGCGATTACCAGCGTGATGAAGAAGTAGAACGCGCAATAACGGACAAGCATTCCGATATTCACCTGCTCGGAGAATTTATAGTGAACTTTAGTCGTATTGGCTTTCTTGGCATCTTCCTGTCGGATCTGAGACGGATCAGTGATATACTTGCCGAATCCTTTGGCAAAGATTAAGGGGATGAAGGGGAGAAGATAAATCATGAAGGGGAGCCTCCAGTTGATTTTTGCGAGATAACCGGTAGCAATCACACAACCCATCAACACGAGATTAAGTGTTGCTGAAGTATAACCATATTGTGCGGAACGATTTTTGCCCCCGAACATATCAGCTATGAAGGCTGTGGAAAGTGGTGAAAGCACTCCGGCGGCTATACCGATGAGGAAGCTTAGAAGGATAAGCATCGCCATGCTTTTCACGAAGAAGAACAGCACTCCCATCACACCGAAAAACAGGCATGTCCAGAAGGTAAGCTTATTATTATTGAACTTTGTTCCGATCCAGCCTCCGAGGAACACGAAAGGAATGGCAGCCAGATTCGGCCCAACTTCAAGCATCTGTGTCTCCAGAGCTGACGTGCCCGGAAAGATTTCGGTAAGTTTCCCCATGATCGGTGATATGGCGAGACCCGGAATCGAGGTACAGATGAAAATCACGTAAAGATTGAATACAGCCCACAGCGGCAGAGTCTTGTTGCCGTATCCCGATTTAATTTGTAAACTCATAGCTGTAAATTTTTATAATTTATAAATACTGTTTATTAAAATCAATCTAAGAATCTTAGAAAGAGAACATTAGCTGAGTCTGGATACGATTGTCATGACCTACGGGACCTGCCCATGTGCCGTGCTGACCATATAGATACTCTACTCCACACTGGAGATATGAAGTTATGTTATAAAATACGTTGGTGGCAAAATAGAATCCGTAGCGATAGTCGTTTTCCGGATTTGCAAGGCAGTAATCTTTTACACCCCATACACGCGCTTCGGAGGCCATAATGTTCCATTGCCAGTTTTTACCGATATTGAGCGAGGAACCAAGATTAAGACCCATCATAGGGGTAGCCGACATACGTCCGGGCTTTTTATCGTCGGGGATGAAAGAGATGGGCAGACCGGCAGCATCCTGAAGATAGTTTCCGATACCTTGTCCGTAGACGGCCTGCAGATAGAGCGTCCAGGGCTTTACGGGCTGTACGTTTCCCGAGAGCATCACTGCCCAGCCTACATCGTTACGGATTTTGCCTTGCATAAGATCTTTATATCGGAGATTTCTGATCAGTCCGGACAAGCGAATGCGCATTGAAGGCGATTTCATGTATTCCACCCACATCGGCACGTCAGGAATCACTTGATTCACAGCGTTGGGATTACATAGCATCCGGCCATCATATTCCGGGTAGTCCTGACCGCGATATACGCCGTTGGAAGTATAGAAAGTGGGATAATCAGCTCCAATGGCAAATCGGAATCCTTTGTAACTTTTAGACGTATAGCTCAATTCGTATGCTACGTTGGAGATACATCCGCTCGGACCCTGAGGATCGATTGTCGGGGGCTGACAGGCATATACATCTTGCATCAAGGTCAGCTTCTGACCGGCTGTAAAGCCTCGCCATGTAAGATAGGCGCGAAGGAAATTAAGGTTGAATCCCATTCCGGAGGTGCCGATTTTAAAGTAGGCTGTCACCTGATTGTCCGTCCCTCCGAAGCCGGTTACTTGAAATGAAAGGGCACCCTGGAATGGATTGATGTAAACATCTGATTTTTTACCTTCCACGGGATTGACGGGAATCTTGGATGTTACGAAACCTATCCCGGCACCATCCACTTTGTAGAGGTCGTTACCGAAATCCGTACCGATAATCGGGTTTACATAGCCTCCGATTGTAAGAATAAATTTGTTGTTTTTTGTATGCACGGCGAAAGTGGGGACGCCCACTTCTTTAGGGCCGACCGGCATATCTTTCTTGATAATGGCTTCCAAAGTGGAATCGTTGCTTACCTTTACTATTTCCACCTTGTTGCCATGGCCGGAAGAATCCTCGGCATCGCCGGTCTGGGCTGCGGCTGCAGCCGGAATACCACAGGCTATTAAAAACAGCCCGAATGTTGATGTGTGTAAATGTGTTCTCATAGTACCTCTTTTTGATAGTTTCAATTAGGATTACTATTACAGTATCAATTAATGTTTTAAGGTTATGGCTAATATAAAGTCAAGACCTTTATGTGTGTTTTTCAGCTGCTGAATAATAATCTGATTTCATAGTAAAGCAATGAGTCAGCAGGCTCTTAAATTATCTTATCGTAAGTTATGATATTTCTATCGTAATTTATGAATAGGTAAAGTGTGTTTTTCAATGAATTCAAATTATAGTTCTATAACACGACTAATTTCTAATTTGTTTTGCTGATCAAAATATTTTTTTAATTTTCTTAAAGTTTTTATATCTGTCTGATTTTAGCCATATAATATGTATACTTAGCGATCAAAATTTTGCCTTGAGAGATAATCAATTTTGAAAGAAACTTAACTGATTCAGGTTGCGTCAGGACCTGTGTGAATTCAAGCTTGATCAGGGGTTAGTCTTAATGCTGATATGACATATTAAAAAATTTTTTCAAACTCCGGCATTTTTCTATAAACTATCCAATAAATGAGATGTTAATATTTTATATTTTATCCTAGCCAATTTAAAAACTACATACTATGAAATACATTGACTCCGGTTCAGGTAAATTACCTTTGATAACCTTAATAGCTATTCTGTCGATTTCGCTGACGGTTAATCTGCCCGGTCTGGCGATTTCTCCAATTTTGGGGACACTTGAGACTATTTTCCCCAATGCCACGGAATTCGAAATTCAGTTGCTCACTGTATTGCCTAATCTGGTGATTATACCTTTCATGCTTCTTGCGGGAAAACTTTCAGTGGGCCATAGTCAGTCGTTGCTTGTAACAATCGGCCTTGTGATATATCTGCTTGCCGGAGTATTGTATTTCTTTGCAGATTCGATGATACAGCTGATACTTATCAGTGCCTTGCTCGGTGTCGGTTGTGGTATTGTGGTGCCGCTCGCCGGAGGTCTGATCGGCCAATATTTCGTTGGCCCGGCGCGTGTGAAATATTTAGGTATGAAGAGCGGTGTCTCAAATTTTACAATTATTCTCGGCACACTGTTCGTCGGATTGGTGGCAAGTAAGAACTGGCATCTTCCTTTCATTGTGTATATGATTCCTATCATCCCGTTATGTCTTATTCCCTTCCTCACATCCGGGTATATCAAGAATCATAAAATTGCTCCGCAGGAGGCAGCGTCAGCAGAAAAGCCTGCAGCAGATAAGGAAGTCTCGAAGTCTGTTAAACCAACAACCGGACTCATGCATTTCAGCAAGGAACAGAGCTTTAAACTTCTTATCGGAGTAATTATCATTTATTTCGTCACTACATACGCTTCGGAGGTGGTGTCGTATTATCTTCCTTTTACATTCAAGCATTACCATCTTTCGACAGACGCTACCGGCACGGCTACCTCACTCTACTTCCTCACTTGTACACTTGCCGGATTTGCCCTGCCCAAGACTATTAAATACATTGGTAAGGATGTGATGATATGGGGGGCGATTATGGTGATGATCACTCTTTATGCCATTGGAATATTCCATCATTATATTGCTTATCTTATAGCTGTCGGTCTCATGGGATTCGCTTACGGCACCATGCAGCCTATCATTTACGATAAAGCCACTTATCTGGCTCCTACAGCAAAAGATTCCAGCCGTTATTTCAGTTATGTCCTGGCAGCCAATTATGTCGGTATCTCCCTTACTCCGGTAATCGTAGATGGTCTGGGACGTCTTTTCAGAGCTGAGAATAATACAAACTTCTCCTATTTGCTCAATGGTTCGGTAATGATTCTGCTTCTGGCCTTCATGTTGTGGAAGCGTTCCACATATTCCGTTCAGGTCGATACAAAATTATATAAATAAGCAATTAATTCTCCGTTTTATATATGCGTTGAAAACACTGCTTGTGCCCCCATTATTTCTTTTGAATTAAGAAAATATAAAAAAGAGACTATGTTGCAACATAGTCTCTTTTTTTCTCAGTCGGGGTGACAAGATTCGAACTTGCGACCACACGCCCCCCAGACGCGTACTCTAACCGGGCTGAGCTACACCCCGCTTGCCTTAAGCGAGTGCAAAGTTATAATCAATATTTTATTTATCCAAATTTTTTTTAAATTTTTTTTAAAATAATACATTGCTATTGCAGGACGATTGCAAGAATCATTTTGAGGGAGCGTAAATCAGGGAATCGATTTGACTTCATTAGGGCATGAAAGATGATTTTGTTGGTAACTTTTAGTTAAAAATCAAAAATAAATAGTAAATTTGCCAATTGAAGGGTCGGTGGCTATAAAATATCCAAGAGTAATATCAAAGGATATTTCGTGCCTTTAGAATTTAAATTCACGATGTTTCCGTTTAACCGACAGGATTTAATATCATATAGAATAAAGCAAAAGGATGCCTCCGGAGGTGTCGAACAATATTATTTTTATGGGACATTGGGTAGAAAATTATTTTGTGACAATACTTTTGTCAGCTCTTATGACAGGGCTAATCATACCCAAGATTCTGCTTATAGCTTTTAGAAAGAAGTTATTCGACAGTATCGACGAGCGTAAGATACATCGGGGGATTGTGCCTCGGTTGGGAGGAATGTCTTTCCTTCCATCCATAATATTTTCTTTTTTTCTCGTGGTAGGAGTAAATGTCACGGTTGGTGCAGAACCCATGAAAAGCGAGCTTGATCTGGCCATTGTTCCGCTCTTCTTTCTGATATGTGGGGAAATGTTGCTATTTCTTGTGGGAATTGCTGATGATCTTATAGGGGTGCGTTATCGCGCGAAGTTCATTTTCCAGATTCTATCGGGTGTGCTGATTGCTTTCTCCGGAGTTTATATCTTTGATCTTTATGGATTTCTATGGATTCATCAATTGCCGCACTGGATCGGATGGTTGCTTACTATATTCCTTGTGCTGTTTGTGGTGAATGCAGTGAACCTTATAGATGGAATTGACGGGCTCGCCTCGGGTTTGTCGGTAATGGGATTGGCTTGGTATTCGTTTGTTTTATGGGGATCCGAGCAGTTTGCAGGGATGCTATTGGCCGGCGCCACAATAGGAGCACTCGGCCCCTTCTTCTATTTTAATGTGTTTGGCCGTGCGGAGAGACATCGGAAAATATTCATGGGAGATACAGGTTCGCTGACAATCGGGATGATCCTGGTGTTTATCTGCCTGGTAGTGATGTGCGGCACCGGAGGCACTGTCTCTAAAACCCATAACATATTTATCCTTGCGATTTCTCCGATTCTATTGCCTTGTCTTGACGTGGTGCGTGTTTTCTTTCACCGTATAAGAAACGGCAGAAATCCTTTTTTGCCCGACAAGAGCCATATTCATCATAAGCTTTTGGCTATTGGCCTGCGCCAATGGCAGGCTTTGATTCTTATATTAGGTTTTGATGCCTTGTTTATTCTTTTAAATTATGTGTTGGCAGCTTTCGTGCAACCCACGTGGATCATTTTGGGCGATATTGTTATATGGTCTCTTCTCAACATGGTGCTTACAGGGTGTATCCGTGCACGTGAACGGCGCGATGGAAGCGTACTATATGAATAACGGCACGATTATCCAATCTAAATATGCTGCTGAACTGAATAACACAATATGAAACGACAGATATTAAAGGTTTTTGGAAATTTTATGGCCGTAATCCTGACGATTGCGGCAACGGGATGTTCTGTCCCGAAGAACGTGACTTATTTTCAGGATACTGATGCGATAGCCGTGTTTGAGGCTGCCCGGAAGGCTCCTATAAAAGTGAAGGCCGGTGATAAACTGGCTATTGTTGTTAAGAGCAAGGATCCGGCATTATCTTCATTGTTTAATCTACCCACATATTCCAATCGTATCGGTCAGGGAAATGCAGTTAGTGGAACAGGTTCGGAATTACGTTCTTATACCGTAGGTACTTCTGATAACATGGCGGCATATAACGTCTCTTCCGAAGGGACAATAGACTTTCCATTCTTAGGTACCCTCAACGTTGCCGGGATGACTCGCGCCGAGCTGTCCGGTTTTATTAAGGGAGAACTGATGGGGCGAGACCTTATAAAAGATCCGACCGTGATTGTTGAATTTCTCAACACAGGCGTAAACGTAATGGGAGAAGTGGCACATCCGGGACGTTACGACATGAATGTCGATAATCTTTCTGTCCTTCAAGCTTTGGCTCTTGCCGGAGATCTGACTATCAACGGACAGAGGCAAAACGTAAAGGTGATCCGGGAGGAGAATGGTAAGGTAACTACCTATACTCTTGATCTTACCGATGCTGCCGGGCTTATGAAATCGCCGGCTTATTATTTACAGCAGAATGATGTGGTATATGTCGAACCCGATACAATGAAGAAACGTTCGACCACCGTGAATGGAAACAACGCTCTCAGTGTTGGTTTCTGGGTTTCCGTGGCATCGCTACTCACATCAGTCGTGACCACCATCGCTGTTTTTATCAATAAATAAGAACCGGTCTTAGAGGTGGGATTGTGAGCGTATGCCCCCATATAGGGAGCAGGCAAGCAATAAAATCGATAAAAAATCGTATAATCAATAGAATAAACTTATAGCGCTCTCTCCAGAGAGAGTAAGGCAATAACTGATGGAAGAAAACGTAAACAACCGGCAGAACACCGAGCAGGAAGATGTGTTTTCCTTTAAGGAATTTCTCTCACAATGTTTTTCCCGCTGGAAATGGTTTCTGTTATCGGTGGTGATATTCTGTGGAATTGGTGTTATATATGCATTGCGTCAGCAGCCGGTCTATAGCCGGACAATGGCGGTTTTGATAAAGGATCAGAACGGAGGTTCGTCGGCCGACTTGTCGAGTGCATTTTCTTCAATGGGCCTTGTCGCCTCCAATACGAACGTAAATAACGAGTTGATATCTTTGACCTCGCCTGCAGTGATGCTTGAGGTTGTGAACAGACTTGGTCTCACTGTGGATTATGCGAGAAAAGGTTTCTTTCATGATAATACCCTTTACGGAACAGATCTTCCTTTTACAGTTAAATTTCTGGATTTAGATGAGCAGGAGGGAGCCGGATTCGAAGCCATGCCATCGACCGACGGATCTTATATTCTTAATAGGTTCTATAAATATGAGGAGGATGATAAAATTGAGTATGACAGGTCGATTACCGTTCGTCCGGGCTTCAATACGGTCAAAACTCCTCTCGGAAGGATAATTATCGCTCCAAACGGACAATATGTTCCGGATAAGAAACCTTCTGACAAGCCGATTCTGGTGACTCATACCGGTCTTCAGCAGTGTGTGGAGACGTATATAGAAATGCTTAAAGGAGATCTTGCCGACAGAGAAGCCGAAGTGATCGATCTTAGTATTTCAGATGTTTCCATTCAGCGCGCTGTGGATGTTTTAAATACAGTAGTAGCTGTATATAATGAAAACTGGGTTGAGGATAAAAACAAAATAGCAATTGCCACATCGCGTTTTATAGATGAACGTCTGGCAATTATAGAAAAGGAGCTTGGTGTTGTCGATAGCGATATCTCCGCTTATAAATCGGAAAATATGATTCCGGATCTTCAGGAAGCGGCGAAGCTGAATATGCAGCAATCGGCAAATGTATCGAATGATATGCTTGGAGTTACAAATGAATTGGCTATGGCCACATTCGTTTATGACTATATAAATAATCCTTCGAATAAAAACAGTGTGATTCCGGTTAATACCGGTATTGCCAGTTCGCAGTTGGAGAGTCAGATTTCTGTTTATAATAATCTGCTCCTCAATAGAAATAATGTTGTGGCTAATTCATCGGAGAATAACCCGATTGTGGAAGACTATGACGCTCAGCTGCGCGGATTGCGTGAATCTATCTCCAAAGCAGTCGATGCCCAGGTCGTTTCTCTTAATACCACATTAAAGAATATGCAGGGTGTGAAAGGCTCTGTTCAGAATCAGCTGTCTTCCGGACCGACTCAGGCTAAATATCTTCTTAGCATCGAGCGTCAGCAGAAGGTTAAGGAGTCGCTCTATCTGTATCTTCTTCAGAAGCGTGAAGAGAACGAGCTTACTCAAACATTTACAGCCTATAACACTCGAATCATCACTCCTCCTTACGGATCGTTGTTGCCGGTTGCGCCTCGCAAGAAGCTGATCGTGTTCTTTGCATTCCTAATCGGACTCTTGGTTCCTGCCGGAGCGCTTTATCTGGCGGATGCTGCCAATAATAAAGTTCGTAGCCGTAAGGATCTGGAGAAGATGGCAACTCCGCTTGCCGGAGAAATTCCATTTGTCGGCAAACGTAATAATTTCAGTTTTATGTCGCGTATCTTTAAGAAGAAAAACAGCGACAAAGATGATGAAAAGGTCGTACTTGCCGTTAAGGAAGGAAGCCGTGATGTTATCAGTGAGTCTTTCCGTATTGTGAGAGGAAGCATAGAATTTATGATTTCAGACGGGGAGGGGGCGAACGTAATAATGGTTACGTCGTTCAATCCCGGGTCGGGTAAATCATTCATAACTTATAACCTGGCTGCTTCATTTGCGATTAAAGGGAAAAAGGTGCTCGTTATAGATGGCGACCTCCGTCATGGTTCTCAGTCGCAGTTTGTAGGTATGCCGCATAAAGGTCTCAGCAACTATCTTTCGGGAGCAACCGATGATTGGGAAAGTCTGCTTGTGCCGGTGAAAGATCAGAAGGATATGGTCATCATGCCTATAGGGCATCGTCCTCCTAACCCTGCAGAGCTACTTGATAATGGCCGATTTGGCGAATTTATCACCGAGGCCCGCAAGAAATTTGATTATGTGTTCGTAGATTGTCCTCCTGTTGATGTCGTTGTTGATACTCAGATTATGGAGAAATATGTAGACCGCACATTATTTGTGGTGCGTGCCGGGCTTCTCGACCGGAGCGCTGTGGCAGAAATTGATGCTCTTTACAGGAATAAGCGTTTCAAGCAGATGAGTCTTATCCTCAATGGCACAGACGGCAGTCAGGGCCGTTACCATAATAGGGGAGCATACGGTTATTACGGATCATAAAAGTAGAACGCGATTATCTGGATATAAATAAATGTGGCCATTTAAATCTGTAGATTCGCTCGCTTCATCGGGGATTTTCGAAGGTTTCACCGACTGGCACTCTCATATTCTGCCGGGTGTGGATGATGGTGTTAAAGAGATGGATGAGTCTCTTGCGGTGCTTTCTTCTTATGAGAATGCCGGAATTAAGAAAGTCTGGCTCACACCTCATGTTATGGAGGATTTCCCTAACACTCCCGACTCCTTGCGCAAGCGTTTCGAGGAGCTGAAAGATGCTTATTCCGGAGGGATAGAATTGCGTCTTGCCTCAGAGAATATGCTTGATAGTCTTTTTCAAGAGCGTCTTGAAAAAAATGACTTTCTTCCTATCGGAGACGCCGGGAATCATCTTCTTGTCGAGACATCTTATATGAATCCCCCTTACGGAATGGAGGAGATGATTGAGGAGGCCATGAAGAAAGGTTATGATATCATACTCGCTCATCCTGAACGTTATCGTTATATGGATGAGAGTGACTATAAAAAATGGAAGGATCGGGGAGTGCTTTTCCAGACAAATTTCATCTCGCTCGTAGGCGGATATGGTGATCAGGCACGCAAAAAGGCTGAATGGCTTCTAAAAGAAGGGATGATCGATCTCTGTGGTAGTGACGTCCATCGTCTCTCCTTTTTCGAGCATTTCTCTGCAATGTCTCCCAAGAAAAAGGGAGCGCTCGATCAGCTTCTTGCCGTTGCCGGAAATCCTGCTATAAGATAGCAAATTCTATTTCCTTTCTCCAACGATGATAATTGATGTAGGAAAAAGAGATCTTATCTGGAGTTATGTAGCTACATTTTTTCAGATGGCTTCGGGAGTTCTCGTGCTTCCTCTCATTCTTCATAAACTTTCTGCATCTGAAATAGGCTTCAACTATATTATCCTGACTATCGGAACGCTTGTTTCGATAGTTGAGATAGGTTTCAGCCCTATTTATGGAAAAAATGTTTCCTATATATATAGTGGTGCCAAAGAGCTGCGTGAGGAAGGCGTGGTTCATATCAGGAGCAACGAGATAGACTACACTCTATTGTCGGCTACAATCGGTGTGGCGCGCAGAGTCTATCGTTGGTTTGCCATTGGAGCTCTCACTTTCATGATGACGGTGGGGTTATGGTATACGGGCTATGTCACAGACGGCTTTACAAGTGTAGACAGGGCTTTGGCTGTATGGATAGTCTATAGTGCCTCGATATTCTTCAATTTTTATTATGGTTATTACAATTCTCTCCTTATTGGAAGCGGAAAGATTAAGGAGGCAAAGATTTCAGTGATATTTGGCAAAGTGTGCTATATCGCCGGATGTTTCATTTTCCTTTATTGTGGGTTAGGATTGCTCGGAGTATGTCTGGCTAATTTTATAGCGCCCTTTGTAACTCGCTTTATTGCTTACCGTTATTATTTCACGCCTTCATTATGTAGTGAGCTTGACCGGCATAAGGCAAACAAGGAGGAACGTCGGCAAATCTTTAGGGTTCTTCTTCCAAATACAAAAAAAATGACCCTCAATATGGTGGGCACATATTGCATCACGCGTGCGGGTTTGTTTATCGGCGGTCTGTACCTGTCGTTGGAGGAGATGGGTTCGTATGGTCTGATGCTTCAGCTCGGATCCATCATCATAACCCTTTCCAACACTTATTTCAATGTCCTTCAGCCTCGGCTTTCGGCATATAAGATAGAGAATAGGCGAGAGCATCTTAACAGTGAATTTCTGAAGACGTGGATTACTTTCGTTTGTATTTCTATCACAGGATTTGTGGTTATGATATTTGGTGGTTCCTTTATTCTAAACCTTATAGGTTCGAATGCCACACTTCCCGGGAAGGATGTCACAATTGTTTATTCCATATTTTTGTTTTTGGAAACCAATTATCAGATGTGTATCAATTTTCTGGTGGTGGGCAACAGGGTGCCACCGGTTTCCACAACTTTGATTCCCGGATTCTTTATTATAGCGGGGAGTTTCCTTGTGCTTCAGTTTACAACACTCGGACTTCTCGGACTCGTGCTCGTAATGTGTATAGTCCAGATGTGTTATAATAACTGGTATTGGCCTCTGGAAGCTGCGGAAGATATGAAGCTCCCGATTAATCGTTGGCCGGGAATCGGATTTGCAGCTTTTTTCAAAAAGAGGGGTTAGACAGATCTCCTTACTGCATCAGCCTATAGAATTCATCCTTATATTTTCTTGTACGTTCCAAGCCGGTGCTTTCCATGCCGAATACTTCGCATGAAATATAGTCTTCGTATGGAGAGAACGGGGCTGTGGTCATTGTCGGGAATACGAACGGACGCACGAGCATGAAGTTGAAGGCTAAAGCGAAAAGGAAGGCCGGCACGCGTCGGCGTCGGGTGCATAATTGCGGCATCTTTCCCAGACAGATGGCAAGACCGATAAGAAAATACCATGCTATTCTGACACTGAAATAGTTAATCTCCCAGAAATATGACGTTACAATCAGAAAGCACCATAACAGATTCTGACCTACCAGGAGAGAACGTTCGGGAGGATAACATTTATTTTTTCTGAATTTCCAGATAAAATAGATGTAAACCGCCAGATAGAGGAAGAAAGTTACAAAGAACGAGCGTTTGAAGGAATATAGGTCGTCTGTAGCGTAGATTACGGCATGCTCCATGGTCGCACCTTTTGAGAATTGTGCGATATATAATAGAAATGATTTAAGCCATGAGAATTCAAAAATAAATGAAGTCATGGCCAGTAGCAGAAGTCCGACCTGAATAAAGGCCGGTATTCTTCTCCCGATTATTAGCATAAATGGAGCTACCAGTATAGCTGATATATGGAACGACAAGGCAAGTAAGAAATGGATTGCCATCCATACATAATTCTTTCTCGACAGATTCACGTACGACATATAGATGAATCCTGCTGCAAGGGCCTGACGCAATGCCTGCATTTCCATAAGAAGATACAGGGCACAGAAATATGTTAGAACTGTTAGAATAAATGTGTGTTGATTTGTAAAATACTTCAGTGCCTTGAAAAGCAGCGTAGTACAGATCACAGAAGCCGTCAGAAAGAGCCATTGCGGATTGTCGGTGAAAGATCTGACAGTTATCTCAAGAATAAGGAATCCGGGCGCCCAGGCTCCCTGTACTTGAAGAAACCGCACCATCCTCTTGGGATAGTACATCATGTCGAGAAAGGTGGGAGTCTGTAAAAAACGATCGCAATAGGTAAAATAATCAGGCCCGAGGTTATATCTCATCCCGGCGACATAGACAAGGAGAATAAAAAGAAGGGCGCGCACAAATTTAAAGTGTGCGTGTTTCCCGTTGAAATAGTAGACGCTCAGAAAGCTTAGAATAAGGTATACTATCAGATAAAACATCAGGCAGGATTTCTCTTTGTCATCTATTCCGGGTCTCCGGGTGATAGGAAGACCTCAGTCGGTTTGTTGTTTACTTGTAAATCAATTTTTTAATTACCTTTTTGGCTTTTCTTTTCAAATTCATTGTAAAGATAATGAATTTATATCTAAAAACCACGTTCGGTGTGAGATTTTTGGAGAGAAGGGGCCTTATGGCTTGGAGAGATTTATCTACCAGAGGAAAATTCCGACGGTCGAATTCAAAATTCCGCCAGATTTCCTGAATCCTGCTTAATTCTGAAATTGAATCAGCCGTATTCAAAGACTCAATTGCAGCTTTAATCAGTTGATCAGGGCCAAATAGGTGAAACTGCTTTGTGAAAGTTCCTTCATCGGCCTCTATATGACGGATAAAATTCAGAAAACTCGGCCTTATTGATTCGGCTACAGCTGTGTATTCTTTATAAGAATGACGATGCTTGGTTAAGGAATCGGCGTTGGTATCGAAATAATAAGTATATCCGTACGGAGCTACGGTCTTGATATCTGAGGCGATGCTCAAAAAGTCAATCCAGAACTTATGGTCTTCATTTATCCGGCTCTCTCGCATGAATCTCAGATCACTTTTTATCAGTAATTCCCTGCGGAATAATTTTGCCACCGGACACCCGTTTTCCAATATAGGCGAACTCAGCAAAGGTGACTGCATATCTTTTCCCGGAGCTTTGAGTCTGAACCGTGACTCAGGATAAGAAAAAAAGATTTTGCGCTTTTGATTATGAGTGAAGAAAAACTCTATTCCTTGGATAATCACGTCGGGCATCTCCTTGTCGTCGGATGCTCCGAAATCGTTCAGATATGTGGCGGAGATATAGTCGTCAGCATCAATAAAGGTGATAAAATCTCCTTTAGCAAGTTCTATTCCCGCATTACGGGCAGCTCCCGGACCGGCATTTTTCTGACTGATGAAAGTGATTCGTTTATCTTCGAGAAATCTGTTGCAGATTTCAGCCGAATTGTCGACACTCCCGTCATCAACCATAATCAGTTCCCAATCTTTGTAATCCTGACATAGAATGCTTTCGATACAGCGTCCTATAGTAGCGGAGGCATTATATACGGGAATAATAATCGATATGCGTGGCATTTTGATTAAATCGCTTATGGATGAGGTTACTTTGCTCCACCGATGGTCAAATGATTGATTACATGGAGAATCTTCATTACTTTCAGATGTTTCGGAGATTGGTAAGCGAAATATAACTATCAGACCCGGGGAAGATTATGTGGCATGTTCCTTAGAAGGAATCATAAATCTTAAGATGTTTTTTCACCACATCATCAATTGAGAAATCACGCTCGGCCATTGCCCGTGAATGAGCTCCCATCTTTTCACGAAGAGCCGGATTATCCACGAGTTTCTTTATTTTTTCAGCCAAAGTGGCGGCATCTCCAACATGCACTTTATAACCATTACGTCCTTCCTCCACACAATCTTTACAACCGATTGAGTCGGTGGTGACAATGGGACGTCCCGAAGCGCACGTTTCAATCAGGAAGCGAGGCACGCCTTCTCGATAATAGCTTGGAAAGACCACAAACGCGGCATTACGCAACATGTCTCTCATATCGCTGCGATAACCGAGCCAGCTTATATATTTGCCATCGGTAAGTTTCGAAATTTCGTTCACGCTGAGGGCGTTCGGATTTGAAGATAATTCTCCGCAAAGAATGAAGTGAACCTTGTTCTCATATTTGGGCCTCAGGAGTTCGGCGGCTTTAATCAGATCAAGCACTCCCTTTTCCTTTATCATTCTTCCGGCAAATAATATGTTTATCTTTTTACCGGATGTCTTCTCAGGAACATACGTGAAATATTCAAGGTCCACACCTGATCCTTTTATGAAAACCGTTTGATTTTCCCTAATGATCTTCTTTTGAATAAAAAGAGACTTATCCTCATTATTCTGGAAGATTACTTTCAGGTTATCACCCTTCATGGCATGGCGAAGCACTCTGAGAATCTGGGTGCACAAAAAGCTGGTTTCATCAGAGAAGAGGGTTCCCATTCCGCTCACAGCATTAACCACTCCTTTCATCCTGACCGTACGGCATGCCAGACTTCCCCAAAGTATATTTTTAAGCCCTACATGATGAACCACGGCATCGCGATTCTTCTTATAAAGTTTTCGGAGGAATCGGAGAGTATTCAATTCTTGAAATATGTTGAGGCCGGTAGGATTTATAGGAAGTTCAATGAAATTAAGCCCCATCGATTCGATAGTTTTCTTGTGGCCTGTGTTTTTTGTAACGAGAGTGACCTCCCAACCCTTTTTCAAGGCGGCTACGGCAATCTCCGACCGATGAGACAGGAAAAATCTGTCTTCATTGATCACCATCAGGAGTTTCTTCTTCTTTGGGCTTTTCATTGTAAATGCAAATTTAGTAAAAAAGTGGTTTTTTACAAAATATTGGCATTCGTTTGTGATTCTACGTTGGATTGTAATTTAACCACAATCTTAGAAACTTTCGGAACCGTTCCGGAGCCTTTGAAATTTTATGTCGCATTTTATGAGACGGGGCCTAAGAGCCCATCTCTAAGATTTACGATTATTTCATCATCTCAGGAATATCCTTCAGCACCTCTTCCCTGAAATCTTCAAATGAAAATAGTCGGTTATTGCGTTCAAGTGAGCCTTTTGAAAGGGTTTCCCGGAGAGTGCGGTCGTCAAGCACACGCCTGATTGCTTCAGCAAGAGCTTCGCTGTCGGCATTCTTGACAAGCAGACCATCTTTCTCATTCCCGACCGACCATGGCAAAGCCGAGTTCTCGAAACATATTACCGGCAATCCATATCGTCTCACTTCATTTACGGCCATGCCGTAGCCTTCAAGCAGGGAGGGGAAAACGAAAATATCCGAGTGGCGTAAAATAGAATCTTTTTCTTCGAGCGAAATAAAGCCGGTAAAATTAACATCAAGGGAATTTTCCGCTATTTTCTTTCGAAGAGTTTCGGAATATGCCGGATCAATCTCCTTACCGATCAGGGTGACATGAGGTGTGAGGTTTTGTGATTTCAACCTGATAAGAGCCTCAATAAGGTAGATAAGTCCTTTCCTTTGTTCTATTGTTCCTACATAACATAAGTGTCCCTTTTCCGGATTAGTGCTGACCGCGGCCTTTTTATTAAATGGAATTTTCCATAAAATAAAATCAGCCTTTATTGCCTTGGTTTCGGAGCATTGCTGTATGTAAGGGCTGGGTGTGACAGGATGATCGCTAAGACGGATGAAGTATTTTTCCATCAGCCTATATAGCGTCTGCTTGGCTCCCGTCATTTCAAGATGGACATAGTGATGATGTATCACGGATGTCTTACCCTTTCCAAGCATCCGATGGAGCAATAGAAGGGGAATGAAGTAAAGGCCTTCGACACTGTTAAAGAAAATAAGGTCTGCTTTCCTCAGCTTAGTCAGCAACCGTATATTTTTCAAGGGCCTCAACAATTTGTCGAACCGATTTCGTATCGGGCCGACAGATAATATTTCCACTTCATATTGACCCGACTCATGCAGCAAATCGTAAAGTTGCCGCTCATATTTCTGACCGCCGGTTATCTCGACTCCCGATCGGTTATAGACGAAGAGGATTTTTTTCATGGTAATTAAAGGTCGCTTGTGAGGGTGACAACCTCTTCTTTGCCTGCTTGTTTACTTATTGGTGGCAAACACTTTATATTCCCAGGGGTAAAGAAACTCAGGAATCTCTGCGGGTTGTCCGGTAAAGATATCGGTGAGTTCCACAACGTATGGTTCGCGGCGGAAATAGCCCACGCGAGAAATGGAGTTTGATAAATTCACGAGCACGACAACCTTGTTATCACCTGTCTGGCGGGTAAAGGTCAGGACGTTAGGATCATGTCCGGGAATGAAATTTGTAGTGTATGAGGGCAGATCTGCATCGAGGGCCGGATTCTTGTGGCGCAAAGAATTAAGGATTTCATAGAAGGCGGTGAATTCGTTAGCTTCTGTGGAGGGAACGTTTTCATCTGTCTCGAAGAATTCGAATGCATGGTTGAATCCTGTCTCCTGCCCTGTGTAAAGCATCGGTATGCCGGGAAGGGTATAGCTCAATACGGCAAAGGCTGCTGTAGCCGGACCGAAACGTTCAAATTCGGTTCCTTCCCATGAATTAAGGTCATGGTTCGTCACCATATTAAGATGAACAGCACCACGTGGATATTCTTTTTTCTGCCGCTCCAGCAAAGCAGGAATATCCCGGGCATCCATCTTTGGCAGATCTTGATTATGTTCGATAGCGTAAGCGTTTACTCCCTTGGAAGCGGCTATGGCATTGAACACATCTTTCATCGGCCATGCGTAGTCGGCATCAAAAGCCTTTACCAGGAGTTCCGGTTTGGAAGCCTCTGCGAGCATGAACACCGGTTTGATTTTCTGGAGTTCAACACGAGCTTCCTCCCAGAAATCAGTCGGAACCTCTCCGGCAACATCGCATCGGTAGCCATCTATATCGGCTTCACGGACCCAGAATTTCAAGGCATCAATCATTGCGGCACGTGTTGCAGGATTCGAATAATCAAGTTTATATGTATCGGTCCAGTCGAATGGTCCGAACATTTCTCCCTTTTCATTGCGTGCGTAATATTCGGGATGCTCCGTCACCCAGGCATTATCACATCCGGTATGATTGCACACCTCGTCAAGGATCACTTTCAGGCCTTGATTATGAGCTTCCTTAACGAATTCCTTCAGATCATCGATAGTTCCGAATTCCGGATTTACCGATTTATAATCTTTCACGGCATAGTATGAGCCGAGTGTTCCCTTACGGTTTTTCTCGCTAATCGGGTGAATGGGCATAAGCCATATCACATCCACGCCGAGATCTTTGAGCCGCGGGAGCTGCTTCTGTAGTCCTTTCAAGTTTCGCTCCGGTGTGCCTTGACGCAGGTTTGCTTCATATATAATGGCATTTTTAAGCCATTTGGGAGCCGGAGAGGCTGCTTTTTTATTTCCTAAGTCGGCCGCCCATGCCATAGCCGGCAGAATCATGGCGGTCAAAATTGCTATCAGTTTTTTGTGTGCTTTCATAGTTTATTTATCAGATTACAATATTAACAATCTTACCGGGAACGACAATTACCTTTTTAGGGGTCTTTCCATCGAGCCATTTGGCGGCTGCCGGATCAGCAAGTGCCGCAGCCTGCACATCTTCGCGTGTCGCTTCGGCAGGAGTCTCAATCATATAACGCATCTTGCCGTTGAAGCTTACCGGATATTTTACGGTGTCTTCCTTAAGTGCATCTTCATCGTATGCGGGCCATTCGGAATCGACCACACTCCCTTCTTTGCCAAGGCGATGCCAGAATTCTTCAGCTATATGAGGTGCGAAAGGCGCGATGAGGCGTGTTATGATTTCCAGAGCACGGCTGCTGTCAGATTTCTGAGAAGACAATTCGTTGAGCGCGATCATGAAAGCCGCTACAGAGGTGTTGAACGAGAAGTTCTCAATATCTTCTGTAACCTTTTTGATAAGCTTGTTCACCGTTTTCTTTTCCTCTTTTGTCATCTCGCGGTCGTTTACCGCTTTTTCAGAGAAACCCCAGAGTTTCTTGAGAAAACGGTTCACACCGTCAATGCCGTTGGTATCCCAGGGTTTCGACTGCTCCACAGGACCGAGGAACATCTCATAAAGTCTGAGCGTATCGGCTCCATATCTCTCTACGATATCATCCGGATTAACCACATTGAACATCGATTTCGACATCTTTTCAACCGCTACGCCGCAGACATATTTACCATCTTCAAGAATGAACTCAGCGTCGGCATATTCCGGACGCCAGTTTCTGAAAGCATCAAGATCAAGAATATCGTTTGAAACAATATTCACATCAACATGAATCGGAGTGACCTCATAATCTTTTTTCAGACCGTGGCTCACAAATGTATTGGTATTCTTGATTCGGTAAACAAAATTGCTTCGGCCCTGAATCATGCCCTGATTCACAAGTTTCTTGAAAGGTTCCGGCTCCACAACCAGCCCGAGATCATATAGGAATTTATTCCAGAATCGTGAATAGATGAGATGGCCTGTGGCATGTTCTGCACCCCCGACATATAAATCTACATTTCTCCAGTATCCATCAGCTTCCGGACTTACAAGGGCTTTGTCATTGTGAGGATCCATATAGCGCAGATAGTATGCTGAGGAACCGGCAAAGCCGGGCATCGTGCAAACCTCGATGGGGAACCCTTCAGCGGTGGTCCAGTTCTCAGCACGTCCTAACGGCGGCTGCCCGTCTTCAGTAGGCAAATAGCTTGAAACTGCCGGAAGCATGAGCGGCAACCGGCTCTCATCCATAAGATAGGGAATTCCATCCTTGTAATAAACAGGGAAAGGCTCGCCCCAATATCTCTGACGGGAGAATATGGCATCTCGAAGACGATAGTTCACCTTCACTTTCCCAAGTCCCTCTTCTTCGATAAATTTTTTAGTCTTGGCAATAGCCTCTTTTACTTCCAGTCCGTTAAGATCGAGTTTAGGACCGGCAGAGTTAATCATTTTGCCTTCTTTTGCGTCAAAACTGCTTTCGGAAACATCCGCTCCTTCAATCAGCGGAACAATCGGCAGATTGAAATGGCGGGCAAAAGCATAGTCACGCGAGTCATGAGCCGGAACAGCCATTATGGCGCCGGTCCCGTATCCTGCGAGTACATAGTCACTGATCCAGATGGGAATTTCCTGACCTGTGAGAGGATTTACGGCATAGCTTCCGGAGAATACGCCTGATACTTTCTTCTCTATCTGTCGTTCACGTTCCGTCTTATGCTTCACCTCCTCAAGATAGGCATCTACGGCTTGCTTACGGTCGGGAGTGGTGAGGATAGGCACATAAGCTGATTCAGGAGCGAGAACCATAAATGTCACTCCGAAAATTGTATCTGCGCGTGTGGTAAAAATCTCAAGTTCGATATCTTTACCGGCAACCGGGAACCTCATTTCTGCTCCCTCTGAGCGGCCAATCCAGTTACGTTGCGTCTCTTTAAGCGATTCTGACCATTCAAGGCTATCAAGATCATCCAGCAGACGCGGAGCGTAGGCCGAAACGCGCAGACACCATTGTTTCATTAGTTTCTGCTCAACGGGGAAGCCACCTCTGACACTGACTCCCTCGCTCACTTCATCGTTGGCGAGAACCGTTCCCAGTTCCGGACACCAATTCACCATGGTTTCTCCTTGATAAGCAATGCGATAATTCATGAGCCTGTCGCGCTTTTCTTTTTCGGAAAGCGAGTTCCATTCATCAGCGGTGAAGTCGATTTCCTTACCGGAGGCGGGCCGGATGCCGGAAGAACCATGTTTGGAAAAATGTTCGATAAGATGTTCTATAGGCATGGCCTTCTTGAGGTCAAGATCATAATAGGAGTCAAACATCTTCATGAACGCCCATTGAGTCCAGCGGTAATATTCCGGATCGCACGTTTTAATCTCGCGTGACCAATCAAACGAAAAACCGATTTTATCGAGCTGAGCGCGATAACGGGCAATGTTTTCCATTGTGGTCTTCTCCGGATGCTGCCCTGTCTGGATGGCATATTGTTCGGCAGGGAGTCCATAGGCATCATATCCCATTGGATGGAGCACGTTGAAACCGTTCTGGCGTTTATAGCGCGAATATATATCACTTGCGATATATCCTAACGGATGTCCCACATGCAACCCCGCTCCCGAAGGATAGGGGAACATATCGAGAACGTAAAATTTCTTTTTTGACGGGTCTTCCGTTGTTTTGTATGTATTGTTTTCGCGCCAGTATTCCTGCCAGCGGCGTTCGATGTCTTGATGGTTATATTCCATGGAGATATGTATTGATGGTCAAAAAAACTTTGCAAAGATAATCAATGCATGGCGAATGCACAAACCTCCCTCCTTGAAAAAGGGAGGATTTATGAGATGGTGACTTAGTTTATTATGAATTCATTCTGACAGGTTGTGAGGGTGGAGCAGAAAGATTTCTCTGCTCAACAGCTTCCACAACATTCCGGGCAAGCGAAGCGAATGCTTCGGCCTCTGCTCCGGGATTACCGGGATCGCGCATGAGCCTGACCGCTACGGGAGCTCCTCCATCGGCTTGTTCGCGTATATCCATCACAAGCGGAATCTGAGCGAGCAGGCGCACGCCTGCTTCCTCAGCCAATCGGGAGGCTCCTTCTTTGCCGAAGATATAATAACGTTCATCGGGATGTGGTGCCGGTGAAAACCATGCCATATTCTCCACTATGCCGAGCACAGGAACGTTCACTTTATCATCGGTGAACATCGCGAGACCTTTACGGGCATCAGCCAATGCCACTTCCTGCGGAGTACTGACCACGATAACACCGGTTATGGCCAGCGTCTGGACGAGCGTGAGATGAATATCACTTGTGCCGGGAGGCATGTCGATTAGAAAATAATCCAGATCTCCCCACCATGCATCGGTGATAAGCTGTTTCAGGGCATTGCTTGCCATTCCTCCGCGCCAGAGCACCGGTTTGGATTTGTCTACAAGAAAACCTATTGAAAGCATCTTGACTCCATACCGCTCCAGTGGTTCGATCCAGTCACGTCCCTCTTTATTAATCATATAGAGCTGTTCATCTTCAACTCCAAACATCTTGGGCATAGACGGGCCAAAGATATCGGCATCAAGAAGGCCTACACGATAACCAAGCGATGCAAGTGCAACTGCCAGATTGGCGGAAACTGTCGATTTCCCGACTCCACCTTTACCGGAACTGATCCCAATGATGTTTTTTACACCGGGGAGAATATCCGGTTTCTTTTCGGGTTGCTTACGGAATTTTGTATTGATGTTCCCTTTGATTTCAACATCAGGAGAGATATGCGTGGAAATAGCAGTTTCTGCTGCTCTGATCACAGATTTTATAAACGGGTCGGTCGGTTTGTCAAAGATAAGTGAAAACGATACTTTATTGCCGTCGATACGGATATCGTCTTCTACCATTTCATTTTCGACGAGATTTTTTCCATTGCCCGGATAGCGCACATTGCGCAGGGCTTCAAGTATGAGGTTAGGATAAAGAGTCATCGCTGAGTATATGTTATGGTTGGGAAAAACGGAATTTAGTTGTTCGGTTAAATGAATGATCTATAGAAATCGTTTATTTTTTATCAGTTGGATACGGTTTAGACGGGATGAGAAACATGTTCTAAAACCGGGTCCAATATTATTTCAGGAAAGAAGAGAGGGGGGTGCCATATTTGCATGACGCGATTGCGAGTGATAATCATCTCGCGGAATATCATCTGTTTCCGGTTCAACAAATTGACGGTCGGACGGGAGTCTGAAGCATAATAACTTAATTTTTTTGCCCCGAGCAAGCCACTGCTGTTCATAATACGTCTTGATCGAAGAATCGGGATCTGCCATGCCGCTGCCGTAGAGATCATCAGTGTCAGAGACAACTTGAAAATGATTGAGTTCGACTAAACGACGCGTATATTCATAAAGGAATGGGGAGTCGGTCTTGAGGCAGATTATACCGTCTTTTCGCAGGATACTGCGGTAGAGATTCAAAAAGCGTGTAGACGTGAGGCGTTTACGCGTTTTCTGCATCTGAGGGTCGGGAAAAGTTATCCATATTTTATCAACTTCTCCGGCAGAGAAGAATTTATCTATATTTTCGATTTCCGCACGTAGAAACGCTGCATTTGAAATCTTTTCGTTCTCGACAGTTCGTGCACCGGCCCACATACGTGCTCCTTTTACGTCGACTCCAATGAAATTGCAGTCGGCTTCTTTGCGGGCGAGTCCAACCGTATATTCACCTCGGCCGCAGCCCAACTCAACGACAATGGGGTTTGGATTGCGGAAAATAGCCTCTCCCCATTTCCCGGAATAGGGGAAACCTTCCTTGATAAGGACTTCACGCGGATATTGGAGCACGCATGAAAATTGCTCCATCTCCGCGAATTTTTTAAGTTTGTTTTTACTCACCTCTTTTTAGTTTTCAGTATTTTGTTTTAAGGATTCTCACATTGTCGCCATCGGAAGCTCGCACGATCACCACCGGACTTCCTTCGGGAATTGACGCCGACCAGGTTTCTTTGCCGGGCGTTTCGGTGAGAAGACATTTCCCATCTATTGAAAATATCTCAACGCTAAGAATCGGAGAGGATGAGCGCACTTCAATTTTCTTCCCATCAGAGCTGATTGTAAGGCCTGACTTGTCGCTGGCGATCCCTTCTACAGAACTTACCCGGCTTCTCAGTTGGAAATCTTTCCACACCGGAGCCTCACGCCACGGATCTTCTTTCCCGATCTCAACGTATAATATTACTTTAGATACATCTGTACCTTCAAAAGCTGCCGGATCAGCTTCCGGCACATCCGCTCCTTTTGAAGAAAGATCAAGAGCCCTAAGGTTTTTCATACCACGGAAAGCTCGCGGAGCGATATATGTGACATTGCGCGAGAAAGAGAGTGAATCTGCTTCAATGCCGGCAAATGCTCCTTCTGATACTTCAGGACCGTTTACAATCCCTTCCGGTTGCGATATTTTTGACATCGCCGCCATTAAAGCGGGTGTATTCCCAGGCAAAGATGATAATTTGTCGAGTGAGGGATTGTTGAAAAATGCACCTTCTCCAACATTCGCTTTTGCGTTGATAAGCAGAGTCGTAAGGCTTGGGATATCACTGAATGCGAATTTTCCGATTGCCGTCACCCCCGGAATCTCCGCACAGCTTATTGAAGTGTTGGAGAATGCTCTGTCGCCAACAGTGAGCAAGCTGGCAGGAAAGGAAAAAGACCGGAGTTTTCGACAATTCTCGAAGGCTCCCTCTCCTATTTTTAAGAGACCGGATGAAGAAAAACTCACATTAGTGAGCGCTTCACAGTTATAAAAAGCAAATTTCCCGATTTCAGAAACAGTTCCGGGAATGTTTATCTTTTCAAGGGGAGTTGATGCGAAAGCCGCATCGCCTATCAGAAGTGTAGTAGCCGGCAAGGAAATATCTTTTACGTTTGTTGAAAAGAGCATATAAGGAGGGATTTCTCCGGCCGAATAGTCCCGACGTCCCTGATAATCGGTATCAGTAAAGGAAAAAGCTTCTATTTTAAGATCTTTCATATCCAGCGTAACCACTGAATTGGGAATAAATCTCAGCGCAGCAAGATCTGTCACATTGGCATTTCCATTCAGTATAAGTTCGCGAGGTCTTTCTTTTTCAAGTGAGGGCAGGAGAGAGGAGAAAGTTCCCGGAGTCAGGGTAATAGTGCGCGCCGCCACCGGATATATAATTCCGATGACGACAGCAAGAAAGGACATTAATCTGAGAGATATATTATATTTCATTTTAATAGCAACTTATTAATTTACAACAAGAATTTTGGCAACTCGCGTAAAATCCTGTTGATCGGGGCCACCTGATGCGAGCACGTAGTAAACGCCACTTTTAACGCGCTTGTTGTTGAAGTTGGTTACATCCCATTGCGCAGTGCCCCCCTCGGCAAAGCCGAGTTCCTTAATAAGATTTCCGGAACCGTCGGTGATTTTAACCAGCGCATTATCATCAAGATTCTCAATAGTCACGTATCCGAAATAGTCAGGACGAACCGGATTGGGGTATGCCTTTGCTTTATCAGAGTCTTCTTCTCCATCGCCTCCGGAAGAAAGGAAAAGTTCCGCAAGCCCTTCATCGGTCGATACCATAATCGAATTGTTATCGGGATTGTAGCAAAGCGAATAGACAATTGACGACGGGAGGTCGGAGTTGGTGTCATCATAAGAATTCAGCACTTGCATTCCGTTAGCGGAAGTACAAACCAGGCCACCATGTGTGGCAAACCATTTACGTCCACGCGAATCGACAGTGATATCGTTCACACTATTCTGATCCAAAAGATAATCGGCAAGATTTGTTCCGTCGTTACGGGCTACTTTTATACGTGTAACGTTCTTCTTACCTGCGATCATCTCCGAAGGCTTGAAATAGAAGAGGCCGGTGTTTGTTCCGATCCAGACCAATCCTGTTGAGGGGTCCTCATAAAGAGCCTTCAGATAGTTGGTTTCAATGAGGTTGCCGTCTTGATCCAGGATTCTGTCAAGGCTGACAACAACATCATCGGCGCGAGTGTCGAGCGTTCCCTTATGATCAATAAGATAGAGAAAAATCCCTGAAGAGGTCATGGGGGAGTAGACAATGTAATTTTTGTTGGCTTGAGACAGAAGTGGAAAAATTCTTGCACGGTTGGTTATGTCCAGATTCGGATTAGTCCATTTTTTCATGGGTCGCAATCCGGCTGCAGATGTAGTGGCAATACGGTCTTCCGGAGTCCAGTAAAAGAAAACAGGACCGGTAGAAGCGTAATTATCGTAGTCGTAGTATACCACCCATAAATTACCGTATGCGTCAAATTTCGGCTGACTGAAATTACAAATCTTGGGAAAACCACTCCATTTATTGGTTGTGGATACGATTGCTGCTACACGCGGGTCGGAAATGTAAGAATCTTTATCACCGGCAAACCTCAATGACTTGGAAGGATCGGATAGATTAAGACGGAACATGCCGTGAAGCATCGAACCGTTATAGATTGCTTCCGAATCGCGCGGATCGATTGTTATTCCTAACGGATTCCATACAGTCAGTGCATCTCCCGGAGCACGATAAGTTGCCGAGAGCGGTGTCCATGTCATACCTTTATAGGCAGATATAAGATCCGGTACATTATCGGAATAGCCGCCAAAGTTTCGGTCGATACCGTGATTGCGCACAAGGACTCCATATTTGGGATGATACGTAATGGAGGACGCCTTGAAAGCGTTGGCGGAGTTGGGAAAAAGCTTCTCTTTGAGAAGAGTCCATTGGGTATTGGCACCATTGGCCGCGGCTTTTTGCAGAGAAATTCCATCGCGTTTTTTATCAATCCAGAATGAGGTGCCGTCCCATGAGCCAACTCGGGCATCTGCCGCTACCGGTGAATATTTAAGTTTTGTAGGAGTGAGATTATTGTCAAATAATTCGATCTCGTCTCCGGAAGCCACCATGAGGCGGTCGCGTGTAAGTTCCAAAGAAGGATGATAGCGGGTGATCCATTGATGATAAGTGGCATTTGAAGAACCATCGGGTGTAATATATCCGATATATGAAGCACCGTTATCGGGATTATTAGCTACAGTAAAAACCTTGTCACCGTAAGAAAGCATTCTGGTGACAGGTTGCATGTTCGCAAACTTCTTGAAATCCGACAGATTATAATCTCCCGGGTCTCCGATATACAAACCGTCGTTGCGTGCTACGATAAGTTTATTGCCGAGCACACCGACTGAAAGAAATTTCTCATAGAAATTCCGGGTATTCACCACGCTTTTCTTGGATGTATCAATTGTGATATACCCGAAGTCCGTGGCAATATATGCGAGGTCCTTATCTTTAGCAAAAGCTATTGAATTTATATTTTTAGTAAAATTGGAGTCAGCGATTTTGAGATCGGGAATATTTTCAACCTTTCCATTGTCGCGGATAATATCAATATTTCCGTCGGCGTATGCCACCATAAGATATTTGCCCGAAGGATTGTATTCGGCTATTCTGACATTTGTGGCTGAGAGTCGGTTGTCGATATTCAGCCATTGTAATTCATCTGCCTCCTTGTCGTAGCAGAAGAGCGACAGATATAGGATTGAATAGTCGCTGCTTCCGGGGGAGTAGCGCTGAGGATAAGAGAGAATATAGAGGTAGTCGGGCGTATCGATCAGACGCTGGAGATTTCCATCGTAAGAAGAATGCAGACGCCAGTTTCCCCCCGCTGAGACATTCATAGATGCACAAACGGCAAGAATCAGTATAAGTATGTATTTGATAGCTGTTTTCAAGATTGAGGTGAGTTTTAGTTTATTAATAATCAGTTTCCGGTTTTCAATAAAGGGTGTTATCGGTTGTGCTAAAAAACATGTCAGTTGGTAAGCAAGGGGATAGCTTACAGGCATGTCTAATCAACCCCGGGGAGATACACGTAATGCTTTTAATATATGTCAGCGGTTGATGAATCGGGCAAGCTCGCGCATGGCACGTCCGCGATGGGAAATAGCATTCTTTGCTTCAGCCGACATAACGGCGAAAGAAAGACCGGTTTCATCAGCAATAAATACAGGATCGTAGCCGAATCCGCCTTCTCCGGAAGGAGTTTCAGCTATAACACCATCTACACGTCCCTCGAATAAGTGTTCTTCTCCATCCATTATCAAAGCTATAGCCGTTGAGAAATGAGCTTTGCGATTGGTGACACCTTTCAAATTGTCGAGAAGTTTTTCCATATTCTTTTTCGAATCATGGCCGGGCCCGGCATAACGTGCGCTCTGCACCCCCGGTTGTCCGTCGAGTGCATCGACCATCAGTCCCGTATCATCGGCAAAACAGTCTTCGCCATATTTCTCTTTTATCCAACGAGCTTTGATAAGGGCATTTCCTTCCAGGGTATCGGCTGTTTCAGGAATATCATCGTGGCAACCGATATCATCGAGCGAGAGAAGCACGAGGCGTCCGTCAAGAATTGCGCGGGCTTCTTCGAGCTTATGTGGATTATTAGTGGCAAAAACCAGTCGTTTCATTTCTTTAATTTTTGGAGATTTGTCATCGTTTCGAAGGCAATCACTAAAATAACGGAGAAACAGGGGGCTATATTGTTTTTACAGGGCCGCGTTGCCATGTATAGTTTTTAATACGGTTGCGTCTGTGGTTCATACGGAAAATACAGTTGCCAATCGGACGGTATAACCAGAAGAGGGGGGCGGCGAGCCAAGTATGTGCCGACTTCAGCCTCAAGGCTGTCGAACGGTATATCGTGCTTTCAGTTATCCAGAATCCGACCAAAATTGAAAGAGGCACTGCAATAAACGGCAGATCGGCTAAAGTGAGCAGACAAGCTCCGGTAGCCGCGCCTAAAGCCATCCACTGCATGAAAGAGAGCAATCCGGCGTAAACAAACGGCTTGCGGGGTAGCCAATGGGCAGTGAAGGAGTATTGTTCTTTTCGTAAAGTTCTGATTCTATCGGCTGAATCGCCCCAGATTGTTGTGATCAATGCTTGGTGATCAAGCACTAAAGCTGTGTTCAAGCCATTTGCTATTTGGTTGATGAACACGTCATCATCGCCCGTATGCAGGAAAATCGATCTGGAGTAACCTTTGTTTTCGAAAAAAAGGTCGCGGCGCAAAGCCAGATTGAAGCCGTCGCCACGATAGGGATGCCCTCCGATGGCGAAGCCGGTCCAGAAAGAATCGGTCAGGGTTGAGTCAAAGTTCTGATACCAGCGCCCGGGACCTCGCATTTCTGCAAAATTCATCTTCGAGAATCCGAGAACGACGTCGATCCCGGGATATCTGTTGAACGGCTCCGCCATGATTGAAAGCCATGAGGGAGAGGGGATTCGAATATTGGCGATTGTTGTCAGTACGATGTCTCCTTTGGCTGCTTTCATGCCGAGTGTGAGCGCCAGTTTGCGCCGGCTTAGATTATGAGAGCCGGGAGGGATGAAGGTTACGTGTGCCTGTGGATGGTGAATGTGTATGCGTTCTGCCAGATAATCGGAAGATTCAGCGGTTACATCGAATACAAGAATTACTTCGAAATCAGGATAATCCTGAAGATAAATCTCATTAAGAAATTCAACAGCCTCCTCTTCCGAACCGTTTACACATACAATAACGGAGAGTTTCTTGATATTTTTTTCAGTTATATTATTTTCTTTTGTCGTCTCAACGTTATCTTCGTTTAAGAAAGTAGCCTCAGTCTCTTCTATTATTTCCCCCGTTTCCTCATCAGGTGTCTCCTTACGTCTGCTTTTTTTGCGGCGGTGCCGACGGAGAAATTTCCCCTGTGCTTTCAGTTCCAGAGCCTTGCGTTTTTCTTCGCGAGCCGCATTTATTATTTCCGCTTTTTCAATAGTGTAGCATCCCGTCTTGCGTAACGGAAAACTGAAAATTGTAAGAGCCAGTACAACAGAAAGCGCCTCTAAAGCTATGATAAGCCAGAAGATATTGTCGGAGAGGAATGATATGAATGAAGGATCGGTCATTTTTAAATGTTATGATAGTTGAATCCGAAGAAGACATTTTTCGCATGTCTAAAACTCGGAGAAGAAAGTTGGTTTTATCACTATTCCCACTCTAAGCCGGGAGTGGAATTTATTATAATCGAGAAGACATTCGCCATACCCGTTGTAATATTGCACGAATAGATATTGATTAGATTTCTTGTGAATTCTCCAATTGAATTCGAATGTGGTATTGAAGTTGAGGTTCCATCCCATTCGTTTCACGAGCATAAGCGACCAACCGAATTTCTTATCGGGTGTGGTTATAACGACACCTCCCTGACATATTCCCGAATAGTCGAGAATATCTTTGTTGTTGCCATCAATAAAGGGAAGCCAAAGTTTTGCATGAACCATTATCCATTGGTCTATTATTGTAGAGCCTGAAAGGGAAATTCTGTTCCAGCTTCTTGAATCATCTCCTGCTCGACCATTGCTCTCATGCTCGATCAGGAGGGTTGCTTTACCGGCAAATCGGCCTTTTGAGAAAAAAGGGAAAGTCCAGCCTATTGCGGGATTAAAATTAATGTCGCGCATAGGGAGTGATTCCTGAAAGACATTCCACAACGTTTTTTGAGTATAAGCCAAAAAAATAAATGAATTTCCGGGTAGCGTGGTTTTTGTGAGACGCTGAGCTACGGAAATCTGAAATTTAACATCGGAATTTTCACGTGTCGGCTTTGTACCAACTACTGTGCCGACGGTGAAGTAATTATCTTTGAACAGACCGAAATAAGGAGCTTTATATAATTGCTCTTTTAGAGAATCAGAAAACTCCTTCTGATGGGGCACACCGAGTATCTGTGCGTTTATATTCACCGGAGCTATCAACAGAAGGTTGATAAAAAGAATGGTGATAAACACAACTTTCCACACGGTTTTACAATTTGGTATACGACCGTTTTCAGACATAAGACTTGATTCGGAATCCTCTTAATATGCAAAATTATTAAATTTTTTTTGGATTTAGACTCCGACTCATAAAAAATGAGGGTCACGATGGGCCCATTTTTTAATGAGTCGGGGCCTTAGCTATCTGAAAAATGGAAATGTTGCGGAATTTTG
>CAZOPN010000020.1:0-33242 GCA_964581685.1 uncultured Sangeribacter sp.
TGGACTGATATAAATAATGACCCTTGCCATCAGAGCGCTCCTGTTTAATGACATAAACATATCCATCCTCGATCGGCACGACTTCTGCCATACTCAGTCCGTTCACTAACTGCGAGAGCGTATCCACACTATTAGTCTTAAGATTATGAACCAAAACTACCGTCGTGGAATCCGAGTTCATAGATGAAGTAATTATCCGGGGGTTGTTGCCCTCCAGATTCTTGTATAATACTCCTCCATTCTTAGATACTTCCTCTTCAATTTTCTTAGCTTTATCAGCCGTTGAGGCACAGGAGATCATGAAGATGCAGATGAGGGCCATGAGCCCTATGCGGAAATATTTCATAGTCGTTATCGTTTTGATTAATTCTTGTATTTTGTTTATTTTGGACGATGGGTGTCAGCCGGGGTTGTCAGCTGTTTGGCAAATTTATACGCACAATATTAGGGTGCAAATAATATTTATGTATTCATTCGTTTTATCTTAATTTATTCACAAAAACAATCAATAATCCCCATAATCTCCATCAGAAGGATCACTATTAGGATACATCATGTCTCTGATACATCGCTCCGTATTTTCTGTGACATCATTATATTTTTCAGGATTTTTTTCATAATCCTCATACTCTTGATCAGAAAGATCATCTACAGTTCTATTATCACGCATAATGATTAATTTTTTCCGGCAAGCCTCACTCAATCCGATGGTTAACGTTAGGTTATAAAAACGCCAAAGACGTGAGGCTTTTCTGCTCCACGTCCTTGTATATCAGGTATCGCCAAACACCCTTCTGTCTGAACTTGAAGAATACTTCACCCCACGTCCGGATGGGATATGAGGTGCAACGGCAGTTTGCCATCGAGTCACATACAACCGGAGGTGGGCATTCTTCACCGTTCGTCCGACAGAATATAAAATTGGCGATTTAGATATACTGAACGAATGGCAAAATGCCTTTGGCGCAATAACGGGGATTCTTCAGACCGCTATCTGAAGGGTCATTACAGACCAAAAGCCACCGTTTATTCCGCAAATATAGTAATTTTTAGTGAAGAATGCCCATATCGAGTGTTTTTTTTATAATTTGCTATTTGTAATGATTCCCGAGTTGGAGATGGTGTTTGATCGAGAAAGCTTTGCAAATTTAACTCACATACAAATATGTTCCAACAACTGAGGTGTTACGTAACCTCGCGCAAAGAGAATAATATGAGCTTTTACTTATTATTGTTTAGGTAAACATGTGAATCATTGCCGCTTTTATCTGATCTATCTCGGTATCTGGAGATGCAAGGTCACGATTGTAGCGTTTCGTGATCTTTGTTTTTAAGGCTTCGGGAGTCATGGGATAACCGTTTGAATTAAGCAATACGGAGGAAAATGCCTCCCATGGTACTCCGAGTTTATGGGTAGGAATAGAGTTTAAAAGTTGGTTAAGGGTTTGAATCAGAGCCATGAGCATTATAGCGCATCCGCTTGTCTGTTGTAACCCGCAACATTGCTTGAAACGGAAGGCATATTCCATGCGGATGTCTCTTTCGAGCCAGCCTTTCTCCAGGGATTTTTCTAAAAATTTGTCTAATAGAGCAGTTACTGACTTCCTCTCCGCTTTCAGCCGGTGGGTAAGTTGTTGTTGGAGATTTTTATATGCAAGGGTTGTGAATCGAGTACGTGTATTTTCTTCGTAATGTTGCTTAAGAATTTCCGGGAAACGGGTTGTGGGGATGTTGAAATGTCGGGAGTAGGTGTCCCTAATCAGTAGCAGAGCCCTGACGGCAACAGCCCTGATGTCCTCTCCGCTTTCGAGGGAGAGCCAGAAAGGCCAATATGTCAAATTGTCTGCATTGTCGGTAGATTTGAATTTTTGAGAGAAATCAAGATCAGGGAAAGTTGCGTTAAGGACCTCTGTAACTTCGGATCTTATTTGCTCCCAATGACTGTCAGCAAGCTGAATGGCCTTCATAGGATCGGAATCCCATTCCGCAACGCTCCTTACGCCATAGTATATTCCAATGCTCGGGTGGTTCATGCCGAACTCTATCATGAAATCGTAGCGTCCTGCAGAATTGCCGGGCATCGGTAGCGAATCAAGCATATAAACATAGTAGCCATCGTATGGAGCATCGTGTAGAGTAGTTATGAGCTTAGAAGAGTCTCCGGCAGTGAGTGAAAGCATCTTTTCAATATAAGGAATGGCCGCTTTATGGGTATAATAGTCCCATAGATAGTTATTCAGAGCTTCATTCATTCGATTGGGTTGGTTATAGGGTTGAGGTTAGGGAGGCTAATTTATTCATTTGTTGGCAAGCGATACGAGAAAAATCCATCGGGGTCTGCGGAGCAATTATCAACATCCTCCCCTCTGCGCATAACTCGAAATCTTTTCCAACAGGCTTTTCTCGTTCCCCTAATGGTCTGTTGGTTATCAGGATAAATCGCCCTCCTAATTCTTCGGCTTCTCTTCTGATCTCTTTTTCTCTTTTGCTGATGAAGGGAGAGACGAGTATTCCTCCATTGACGGCTGTGTAAAGCCATTTTTCCTTATTTCGCTCAAATTGCTCAGGAGTATCAGCTCTGTGTACAATCACCTGTTCTTTAAATGGGTTGTTTAGAAGGTGGATATTGCCATAGAGCTGACATGGAGTATCACCAACCATCATGTTATTATGCCTGGTAAAGAAATCAGGATTTGCCTGTCGCACAGCAAGCCGGTAAGGATTAGACCGAATGTAGTTAAATATAGAGTTGAGGTTTCTCTTATTGGTTACGATCTGGTCGTTGTAACCCTCTTCAAATATATGATTTGTAGAAGATGCGTTATTAATTACGTTTTTGAATCTTGCAATATATAATCCCAAATGTTCAGGGAGTTTAGACTTAACCCAAAGCAGAAAGTGCACATGATCCGGCATTACTATATATTGCTCAGCTCTCAGTGCTGGATGGATTTCTCCGATGTGATAGAGTTTATCTGCGATTATGCAACCCGTAGGTGACCAGCGTGTATAAGATGAGCCACGCGTGCCGATCGGAAGCCTCCAATCGCCAGCTATTTGGCTGAATGGTGATATATCTTGTCTTTTGGAGAGTGTAATCATATATCGGCCAGAAGAGCGATAGTCATGCCAATTGGCTCGCTTGGTTTTTGGGTTCTTATTCATCTTAGATATTTCTTGGGGGAGTTAAAGCTCCTACGCTTTATCAAATACTTTGCTTATTTGGAAGTGCGTAAAAGCTTCAGCTTTTATTAGCTATCAAAATATCTGGCCGTAGGAGGCGCGGTCGAGGGAGCGGTAGCCGATGGCTTCGGCAAGGTGGAGGGTGAGAACCGGGGCCACGACGGCGGCGCGCAAGGCTTCGGTATAGCCGGGGTCGGTGGCGTCGGGAAGATGCCGACCGTTGTCGAGGTCGGCGATGGTTCGCGCTACACGAAGGATACGGTCGAAGGCGCGGGCCGACATGTTTAGACGCGTCATGCGCTCCTTGAGCTTGGCCATACCGGCTTCGTCGGGCCAAGCATATTCATGAAGAAGGCGGCTGTTCATCTGCGCATTGCTGTAGACGCCGGGAATATTCTTATAACGTTCCTGCTGGATGGCCCGGGCCTTGATGACTCTCTGCCGTATTTCCAAGCTGCTTTCTGCCGGCGTCCTGTCGGCCATATCATCAAATTCCACCGGCTCTATCTCTATCTGGAGGTCTATCCGGTCGAGCAAGGGGCCCGAAATCTTATTCAGATAACGAGACACCTGTCCGGGACTACAGGTGCATGTCTTCACAGGATGGCCGTAATAACCGCAGGGACATGGATTCATAGAGGCCACAAGCATGAAACTGGCCGGGTAATCAACAGTATATTTCGCTCGGGAGACGGTAATAATCCGGTCTTCAATCGGCTGGCGCAACACTTCCAGAACCTGCCGGGGAAATTCAGGAAATTCATCGAGAAAGAGCACGCCGTTGTGAGCGAGGGATATTTCGCCTGGCATAGGACTTGCTCCCCCTCCCACAAGCGCTACCGGAGAGACCGTATGATGGGGCGTGCGGAAAGGACGACGCGTCATGAGCATCGACCCGCGGCTGAGCTTTCCGGCCACGGAATGTATCTTGGTTGTCTCAAGGGCTTCGGCCATGCTGAGGGGTGGCAGAATCGTAGGCACTCTTTTAGCCATCATTGATTTTCCGGCACCCGGAGGGCCTACCATGAGTATGTTATGACCGCCCGCACATGCCACTTCAAAAGCCCGTTTCACCGTTTCCTGACCTTTTACCTCGGAGAAATCGACATCAAAGCTATCGATTGTGGAGGCAAAGACTTCGCGTGTATTGATACGGGTCGGGGCAAGATCGGACGTACCGGTGAGAAGTGCCGCTACCTGAGCAAGCGATGAAACCCCGAATACCTCTATTTTATTGACAACAGCGGCTTCGGTGACGTTGGCCTCCGGAACGATGAGACGTCGGAAGCCCATCTCACGAGCTTTCACAGCCATTGGAAGCACGCCCTTTACGGGAAGCACCGATCCATCGAGTGAGAGCTCGCCCATCATCATATATTGGTCAAGGTTGTCACATAAAAGCGACTCCGATGCAGACAGCAGTCCCACAGCAATGGGAAGATCGAAAGAGGCTCCCTCTTTCTTAACATCCGCCGGAGCAAGATTGACCGTGATGCGATGACGCGGAAATTCAAAGCCTGAATATTTAAGGGCTGATACAAGTCGCTGATAGCTTTCCCTGACGGCTATATCTGCCATTCCGACAATAGCGAAACCTATCCCGGGAGAGATCTCGGTTTCGATTGTCACCGGAAATGCATCTATGCCATGAATGGCGGCAGAGAAAACTTTGGTCAGCATATACTTTATCCCTTATATTTTATTTCACACCCCTCTTTGCCATTTCTTTTTCAAAAACCTCTTTGGCTTTTGAACTCTCATCGCCACGGTAAAGACTTTTCCCATTACGGCCCGTGACGATATAATATGGCGTACGGGGCACCCCCATTTTAATATATTCTTCTCTGAGCTCGGCAAGCGGATTCCAGGCAAGGACTACGCCCGACAGAGAATCTTCGCGCAACCTTGTCATCCAGGAAATCGAGTCTGAATCGAATGATATGGTGCATAGGATTCTTGAAGCGGAATCTTTCCACTGCTTCGAAAGATCGCGAAGCATGGAGATCCCTTCGGGACGCCCGTTATCGGAATTGCGGTAAAAAAAGAGAAGTGAAGGTTTCCCCTTAAAAGTCAGTGTATCATATCGGGCGCGAGGTTTTCTAACGATTAGTGACGGAGGGAGCACCGGGCTCTCCGGTTCGAAAAACACGACATCGCTTCGTCCGCAAAGCTCGCTCCACTTTTCTTCGGAGGCCTCACCTGAAAGTTTCTTCCATGATGCGAGAAAACCGGCCTCATCAGCACGACGGTCGAAATATTCAAGTAATAATATTGTAGACACCGGCGAGGAACTGTTTTCCGCAACATAAGTCGCTACCGCCCCATTTATCCGCTTACTATCTCCGGCAGAGAGGGCCTCGCGATTTGCGAGGCGCCACTCCGTCAGTTTTTCATTTATCTCATTTCCCGCAATACTCCATGCTACAGGCGCGGGCTCGTTACCCGTAATGACAATCTTATCGCCTCGCTCTGCATAAAAGACAGTTTTCGAAAGATTTCCACCCTGATAAATATAGACAAGCGCCGGATTACGCGTCATGCAAGCCGCCTCCCCCTTTCCGCCATGCAGGGGCACAACAGTTTCCACAAACCATCCCTGACGGCTATCAGAGGCATACCATCTCAAAGAATATGATGCCTGATCACTCTTTGAGAGCTCAAAGCTAACCTTAAACTCATTACGAGTGCATGAGCCAAGCAATACGAGGGCCAGAAGAAGAGCCGGAATATTACAGAATTTTTTTATCATATATAATCTTCTCCGAAGAGCGACTGCACCTCATTGACCACTTGCCGGATCTTCTGTTCTTCCGCTATAGGATAAATCAGAAGTGCATTCTCACTGTCGGCTACGATATAATCCTCCAGACCGCAGGCGGCAATTATCTTGTCGTTTGTAGTGGCAAAAAGCGTATTACGGCAGTCGCGGGCAAGGACCTTGCAATTCTGGGTCACATTTCCTTCCTGATTATGAGGCGACGTCTCATATAGGGCCTTCCAGCTTCCGAGATCGCTCCAGCCAAGATCGGCAGTCTTAACATATACGTTAGAAGCCTTTTCCATGATGGCATAGTCAATGGAGATCGACGTTGCAAGAGGGAAATTCTTCTTTATGAAATCTTTTTCGCGAGGAGAGGCATAACAGTCGATTCCGCCGTCGAAAAGAGCAGCCGTTTCCGGAGCATGGGTCAGGAATGCTTCGAGAATCGTTGAAGCTTTCCATAGGAACATTCCTGAATTCCAGAAAAATTCACCGGAAGCGAGAAAGACTTTCGCCATTTCCAGGTTCGGCTTCTCGGTAAACGATTTTACCCGACAGATGCCCGGGAAATCGGGAAGTTCGGCCCCTTTCTGAATATATCCGTAACCGGTCTGAGGAGAAGTGGGCTGAATCCCGAGTGTAAGCAACCGGTCGCCTCCCTCAACAAACTCAAATCCTTCCTCAATGGCATTTCTGAACGCATTCTCCTTGAGAATCAGATGATCAGAGGGCAGCGTAACGATGGTTGCCTCCTTATCGAGAGCATAGATATGATGTGCAGCCCAGCATACACAGGGCGACGTGTTCCGACGGGCCGGCTCACACAAGATATTATTTACGTTAATCTCCGGTAACTGACGGCGAATTATATCAAAATATGATTCGTTTGTGACCAGAATAATATTCTCCGGGGGGACCAAAGTCGAGATCCGGTCTACCGTAAGTTGCAGCAGACTTCTGCCTGTTCCGAAGAAGTCAAGGAACTGTTTGGGCATTCCCGTACGGCTGAAGGGCCAAAAACGAGACCCGACACCGCCACACATTATGACGCAATAACGATGGTTTTTCATCTTTGTATCTTATATTAAGGTTGTATTATCTCATGCCTGAGCAGTCTGCTTGAATTGCTGCTTCACGCCTTCCACTACATTCAGCATATAATCGCCGAGCTTTTCAGCCTCTCCCACCAGATCCATGAAGAAGATTCCTTGCTCGTAACCATATTCCTTATTGTTAATTTTAAAGATATTGCCGTCGCGTAACTTATTACGCAGATTATTAATCTCACGCTCTTTATTGTATGCAGCCACCACTTTCGAACCCTCGGGAGTCTCCATTTCGCGCAGAATTTCTATCATATTATTCATTGCATCGGTTACCAGAGCGAACATCTGGTCGATCTCATGGATTACCACATCGGGGAAAGTTACATTATTCTGGTTCTTGCGACGCAAGGTCTTTGCAACGTTAAAGCAGCCGTCGGCAATAGATTCGATCTCACTAATGATTCTGAGCATACCGGCTATACGCATCTTACCTTCAGGACTGAGGCGCCCCTCAGCCACCTTATTGAGGTAAGAGCCGATTTCAATTTCCATCCGGTCGGAAATATCCTCATACTTTTCAAGCCGGCTATAGGTCTCTGTGTACGAATCATCATCTTCATCGGTATGAATAAGCTGTTTTGCCATTTCCAGCATCCGCTGCACACGCTCGCCGTATAGCACGATTTCTTTTTGAGCCTGCGTAATGTTAAGCTCGGATGCAGAGAGGATGCCTCGTCCGATATATTTGAGTGAAAAATCCTCCTCTTCATCTTTATGACGGGCCGGCATGATCCAGCATACGATCTTCACGTATAGCTTGGTGAACCATATCATCACGAGAAGATTGCATGCATTAAAGACGGTCGGGAACATTGCCAGACCGAAAGCGATGCAACCCTGAGCTCTGGAGGTGAGTCCACCGGCGGGAGTAAGAAGCGTCGTATCGCGCATTTTTGCTTCCTGGAGCGCACTTATATCGAGAGGATTATAACCGTCACAAAGTTTGGTTATATCAGCCACAAGCTCAACAAAAGGCTGGAAGCAGCAGAGCACAATCAAAGAACCCAGCACATTAAAAAGCACATGTCCCATAGCCGTACGCTTTGCAGCCAGATTACCGCTCAGAGAGGCAAGCACCGGAGTAATGGTCGTACCGATGTTTCCACCGAGAATAATCGCACATCCAAGCAGGAATGAGATCCAGCCCTGCGAACACATAATCAATGTTATGGCGAATGTGGCCGCCGAACTCTGAGCTACCATCGTAACTATAATACCGATGGCAAAGAAAATGAGGATAGACCAGACGCCAAGCGATGTGTAATCAGTGACGAATTGCAGCATGGCAGGATTCTCTTCCAGATTGGGGACGTAATGGCTGATCAGGTCAAGACCCATGAAAAGGAAGCAGAAACCTATGAGGAACTCTCCGAACGATTTATAGCCCCCTTTCTTCATAAACAGAAGCGGCACTCCGACTGCGAGCAGCAGAATGCTATAATCGGAAATATTGACTTCAAAAGAGAAAGCCGAGATAATCCAGGTAGTGGCTGTGGTTCCGACATTCGCACCGAAAATCACGGCCATTGACTGTTGCAGACTCATAAGGCCGGCATTCACGAAACTGACCACCATCACCGTTGATGCACTCGAACTCTGGATCAGAGCCGTGATCACGATTCCGGTAAGAACCCCCGTGACGCGATTGCGGGTCATCGCACCGAGGATATTGCGAAGTCGGTCGCCGGCAACTTTCTGCAGTCCCTCGCTCATAACCTTCATTCCATAAAGAAAAAGGCACACAGAGCCTAAAAGACTGATAAAGTCAATAACTGAGTAATTCATAGGTTAGTAGCTTATAAGTGAATATACTTTTTCTATCTTGCGGGAGGACCGGATATGTTTCAAATATTTTGGATGAAGCCTCCACTCATCCACAAAATTAAAGAAATATTTCGATAATTTTATTAATTTTACTATCTATTTTTAGCAATCTTCGTAACACATGGAAATTTCAGCGGGTTTACATTACGATCCTACCAATCTCCAGGATAAGAAAAATCTTGAGATCAGGCCATTCTCAACATTTAATTCATCTACCGAACGACCACGTGAAGTAACGGCCATCGTTGCCATGAATCAGGATGGTGTTATCGGTGCCGGGGGTGGCATTCCCTGGCATCTGCCGGAAGATCTTGCCCATTTCAAGCGTAACACTCTCGGACATCCCGTAATTATGGGCCGCAAGACATGGGAATCGCTTCCTTTCCGTCCGCTGCCGGGGCGTCGGAATATCGTGATCTCGCGTAATCCCGATTTCCGGGCCAAAGGAGCCGAGCCAGCACTCTCTCCGGAAGCCGCAATTGCTCTCTGTTCTCCCGCTGAAAAGCCCTTTATCATAGGAGGCGGAGCGATCTACCGCGAGGCATTCCCCTTCTGTACACGGCTTATCGTGACTATGGTTGAAACCTCATGTGAAAATCCGGATACTTACTTTCCGGAGATTGACATGAAAGAATGGGAGCTTTCGGAAGAATCGGAAATGATGACTTCCCGAAATGGCATGGCATATCATTTTCTGACTTATACACGCCGCGCGAAATGAAGATTGCCATTGTAAATAAATCGGATTCTACCGGAGGTGCGGCCGTGGTGAGCTTCCGTCTTATGGAAGCTCTGCGCGAAGCGGGAGTCGACGCCCGTATGTTCGTGGCAGAGAAACGTTCTGCTTCCGAAGCTGTGGAATTAGCAGCATCCAATCTTCAACTTAAGCAAGCCTTTCTTTCCGAAAGACTTAAGATTTTCGTTGCAAACGGCTTTGACAGGGAAACACTTTTCAAAATCGACACGGCCTCCAACGGAGTGCGTATCGACAGGATTCCATTTATCCGGGAAGCCGACGTAATATGCCTTAACTGGGTGAACCAGGGATTACTTTCTCTGAAAGACATTTCCCTACTCCGGAATTTAGGGAAACCGATCGTCTGGACAATGCATGATATGTGGAATTTCACAGGAATATGCCATCATTCCGGAGTATGCACCCGATACACCGGATGCTGCGGCGACTGCCCTCTGCTGAAGAAACATGCCCGCCGGAAAGACCTATCCTACAAGACTCTCATGCGCAAGCAACGTTTGTATGCCGGAGGAGGAATCACCTTTATAGCCGTCAGCAACTGGCTTGCCGACCTGGCAAGGCGTTCAACACTCCTCGCCGATGCTCCGCTGAAGGTTATTCCAAACGGTTTTCCGCTTTCTGATAATTATAAACCGGAAACGAAACCGGAAAATGAAATTCGAATCGTTTTCGGAGCGGCACGGCTTGATGACCCAATCAAAGGATTGCCGGTGCTTTTAGAAGCCACACACATTCTCCGGGAGAAATATCCGGAAGAGGCAGCCAAGATGAGACTCGTCACCTTCGGAGGCCTTAAAAATCCCGACGCACTTGATAAAACAGCACTGAATCATGAACACCTCGGGATGGTGTCCGGACTCGATAACCTTCGCAAGATATATGAACAGGCCCATATCGTAGTCTCCACCTCAAGCTACGAAACGCTTCCCGGCACGCTCGTGGAAGGGCAGGCCTACGGCTGTATTCCCGTATGTTTCGATAGTGGCGGACAAAGCGACATAATCGATCATCTCTCCACCGGTTATCTTGCCCGCCGTAGCGGCGACCTACACAATGATGCTGCTGCTATTGCCGAAGGTATTATATGGGCAACGCGGACAGATCCGGAGATCCGTCCGCGCATGCGTAAGAGTGTTATCAAAAAATTCCACTATAAATCTGTCGCCGAACGCTATATTCTTCTATTCAAAGAGCTCATCGGCAAAGCGTGAGATCAGGCATCAATATTGGCGTATGTGGCGTGAGCCTCGATGAAATCGCGACGCGGAGCCACTTCTTCACCCATAAGCATGGTGAAGGTGCGGTCGGCCTCAGCAGCCGAAAGAAGATTCACCTGTTTCAGCATACGGTTTTCGGGATCCATGGTAGTTTCCCAAAGCTGTTCCGGATTCATCTCGCCAAGACCTTTGTAACGCTGGAGAACGAGCTTATTACGGTCTCCGTCGCAACGGTCGTCGATAAAGCGCTGTACCTGCTGTTCGGTCCAGGCATATTCCTCAATCTTATTCTTGCCTTTTGTCGTGCACTTATACAAGGGAGGAGTGGCGATATAAAGATAACCGTTCTCAATAATCGGACGCATTCGCCGATAGAAGAATGTCATGAGCAACGTTGCGATATGCGCACCGTCGACATCGGCATCGGTCATGATGATAATCTTGTGATAACGCAACTTCGACATATTCGGCTCCTTGGAATCCTCCTCCGTACCGATTGTAACGCCGAGTGCTTTATACATATTTACGATCTCATCAGAATTGAGCACCTTATGATCGGGAGCTTTCTCAACATTAAGAATCTTACCGCGCAGCGGGAGTATAGCCTGATAGTGGGGATTACGCCCTTGCTTTGCCGACCCTCCGGCGGAGTCTCCCTCGACAAGGAAGAGTTCACATTCCACGGCATCACGACTCTTGCAGGGTGCCAGCTTGCCGGGCAGTCCCGCTCCTGAGAGAGTAGTCTTTCCCTGCACACGCATACGTGCGCTATAGGCTGCGTGACGTGCCTGAGCAGCAAGAACCACCTTATCAACAATCACCTTGGCCTGTTTAGGATGCTCCTCGAGGTAGTTGCGCAACGCCTCGCTGACCGCAGTCTGGACAACGCCGCCAACCTCATTATTTCCAAGTTTGGTCTTTGTCTGTCCCTCAAACTGCGGCTCGGCAACCTTTACCGAAATGACAGCGGTCAGACCGTCGCGGAAATCTTCTTTCGAGAGTTCAATCTTGAGTTTTTCAAGAAGTTTATTATCCTCCGCATACTTCTTGAGAGTGGATGTAAGACCGCGTCGGAAACCTGTGAGGTGTGTTCCGCCCTCAATTGTGTTGATATTATTTACGTAAGAATAGATATTCTCGTTGAAGTCGGTGTTATAGGTCATTGCCACTTCGATTGGCACGCCGTTACGTTCCGTGTTGAGATGAATTATATCTTCAATGAGAGGCTCCTTCCCCTCATCGATATATTTTACAAATTCCTTCAGACCCTCATCGCTATGAAAAACATCGCTGCGGGGATTGCCATTCTCATCAAGCACACGCAAGTCTGTAAGCGAGAGAGTAATACCGGCGTTCAGGAAAGCGAGGTCGCGCAGACGGTTGGCAAGAGTCTCGTAATCGTAGACGGTTTCCGAGAAGATAGTCTTATCAGGATGAAAGATTACGGTTGTGCCGGTGTGGTCGGTCTCGCCAATAACTGTTAGATCGCACGTGGGCTTTCCGAAAGCATACTCCTGCATGTGGACCTTTCCGTCTCGATGAATCTCGGCACGCAGATAATCGGAGAGCGCATTCACACAGCTCACACCGACACCATGCAGACCGCCGGAAACTTTATATGAACCCTTGTCGAACTTACCACCGGCATGAAGCACGGTGAGCACCACTTCAAGAGCCGGCTTGTGCATTTTCTCATGCATATCGACCGGAATACCACGACCATTATCCTCGACCCTGATAGAATTATCTTCGAGAATGGAGACCTTAATGTCGTCGGCATATCCTGCGAGAGCCTCGTCGATAGAGTTGTCCACCACTTCATAAACGAGATGGTGCAAACCTCTGATACCGGTATCTCCGATATACATTGAAGGACGCTTTCTGACAGCCTCGAGACCTTCGAGCACTTGAATATTATCCGCTTGATAATTTTTCTCTTCTTCTGTTGCCATATTGGATGATTTAAAAAGCCACAGGGGGCGCGCAAAGAAATGCGCGATCTTCAGGCATACAAATTTAATAAAAAAAAAGAAAAAATCCCCTCTTTTGGAGGGGATTTTATCAAGATCGGTCTGAATGACCTTATTCCTTATACTTTTTTAAGATAACAGAAGCATTATGCCCTCCGAAACCGAAAGTATTCGAAAGAACGGCATTAATCTCGCGCTCCACAGCCTTGTTGAAAGTGAAGTTGAGCTTGCTGTCTACTTCCGGATCGTCGTCGCCCTCTTCGTGGTTGATTGTAGGCGGAACGATATTATCATTAATTGCTTTGACACTAAGCACAGCCTCCAGAGCGCCGGCGGCGCCGAGAAGGTGACCCGTCATCGACTTGGTGGCCGAAAGATTCACATCGTATGCATGATCACCGAAGACTTCGACAATAGCCTTAGCCTCGCTACGGTCGCCGACAGGAGTTGATGTTCCATGGAGATTGATATAATCGATCTCTTCAGGCTTCATGCCGGCATCCTTGAGAGCATTCTGCATTACCAGAATAGCGCCCAGACCTTCAGGGTGAGTAGCCGTGATGTGATAAGCGTCAGCACTAAGACCGGCACCTGCCACTTCGGCATAAATATGCGCGCCACGAGCCTTGGCATGCTCAAGTTCCTCCAGGACGAGTGCGGCCGCTCCCTCTCCGATAACGAATCCGTCGCGGCTACCGCTAAAGGGACGCGAAGCTCCCTTGGGATCATCATTACGGGTGGATAGAGCTTTCATCGAATTGAAACCACCTACTCCGGCAGGGAAAACGGCGGCTTCCGCTCCTCCGGCCACGATGGCATCTGCCATACCGAGGCGGATATAGTTGAAGGCATCAACAATAGCGTTGTTCGATGATGCGCAAGCGGAAACAGTAGCGAAGTTCGGACCATGGAATCCATGATCGATCGAGATGTGACCGGCTGCGATGTCTGCAATCATTTTGGGAATGAAGAAAGGATTGTATTTAGGACCTTGTTCCTCACCATGAAGCGCAAAATAACCGGCTTCTTCCTCAAATGTGTGCAGACCGCCGATACCGGCTGCAAAAATCACACCCACCCTGTTTTTGTCGATGCCCTCGTTTTCAAGACCGGCGTCTTCGATAGCCTCATCGGCAGCCTTGAGCGCATACATTGCGTAAAGGTCGAGCTGACGTGCCTTCTTACGGTCGAAATGGTCGGCAGGATTAAAATCCTTGACCTCGCAGGCAAACTGCGTCTTGAATTGCGAAGCGTCAAAGTGTGTAATAGGGCCGGCACCGCTAACACCATTCTTGGCGTTTTCCCACGTAGTGGCCACATCGTTTCCGAGCGGCGACAACGCGCCCATGCCGGTTACTACAACTCTTTTCAATTCCATATCAGGATGTTGTTTGGTTTGTGTCTTATTATTTCTGGTGACCTTCGATATAAGCCACAGCGTCGCCTACAGTAGCGATTTTCTCTGCATCTGCATCAGGAATCTGAATGCCGAATACTTTCTCGAACTCCATGATGAGCTCTACTGTATCAAGAGAGTCAGCGCCGAGGTCTTTGCTGAATTCAGCTGTGGGAGTTACCTCTGCCTCGTCTACTGTAAGTTTTTCTACGATAATCTCTTTTACTCTTTTCTCTATGTCAGACATATCAATAAGATTTTAGATGTTAATATTATTTTGTCTTTATTTTCGAGCTGTACGGAATTACTCTCTATTCCGGCCAACCAAACACACAAATCATTAGCCGATTTGGAGCTCGGTCGAATTCAGAATGCAAAGTAAATCATTTATTTTCAATTATGGAAATTTTTCTTTAAAAATTTGCACAGATTTCTTTTTTGTGTGCATCCGGCAATCCCGACTTGCGAGAAAATTACTCTATCTGCCAGCTTTCGCACGTTGAGAGAATCATGTCGCGAAGATCTTTATATCCTTTACGACTCTTGATCTCCTCTGTCTGACGGGCAACCTCACTCTCATAAGTGGGACCTTCGCAATCACGAATCACGCCGAGTGCCACAGGGAGTTCACGGCCATCCATCATTGCAAGCTGCTGCTGAAGGAAGTTGCTTTCACAATGAGCATCGTGAACAAGCACGTCGTCGATTGTATAGCCATCCTCGCCGACAGTTACAGCCTTAAGGCCGAAACCATCCTGCACAAGACCTTTTTCCATATTCTTTCCGAAAAGCATTTTCTCTCCGTGACGCAATAGAATCGTATGATCCGCACGCTTCTCCTTATCGGTGATATAGGAGTGGATACCGTTATTAAAGATAACACAGTTCTGAAGCACCTCCACCACGGCAGCTCCCTTATGACGCGCGGCGGCAACCATACATTCGCGGGTGATATCAAGGGTGATATCTATTCCACGGGCAAAGAAATTTCCACGGGCTCCAAAACAGAGCTCTGCAGGTATAAAAGGATCTTCAACAGTGCCGTAAGGACTCGATTTCGAGATTGTTCCACGGTCGGAAGTAGGAGAATACTGACCTTTGGTAAGGCCATAGATCTTATTGTTGAAGAGAAGGATGTTGATATCGATATTTCGGCGTATTGCATGGATAAAATGATTCCCTCCGATAGCAAGGCCATCACCGTCTCCCGAGATCTGCCATACGGTGAGCGCCGGATTAGCCGTCTTAAGGCCTGTGGCAATTGCCGCAGCACGCCCGTGGATAGTATGCATGCCGTAGGTGTTCATATAGTAAGGGAGACGCGACGAGCAGCCGATACCGGAAATCACCGCAGTATCCTTGGGCGCAACGCCGAGTTCGGCCATAGCCTTATGAAGCACGTTGAGAATGGCATGGTCGCCACAACCCGGACACCAGCGGGCATTCTGACTGTTTTTAAAATCAGCAGCGGTGAAACTCTTTATATTTGTATCTTCCATCGTAGTTTCGGTTTTCTGTTTTTTTAGAATCACTTATCCATATAATTCTTTACACCCTCCACAATCTCTCTGACAAGGAAGGGCTGACCTTCAATCTTATTGATTCTGAGAATCTCCTTGCCGGGAAGATGTTGCTGCAGATAGTCGGCAAACATTCCGGTGTTGAGTTCGGCCACAATAATGCGTTTATAACGTGACAGACATTCAATAGCATTGGCAGGAAGCGGATTGATATAACGGAACTGCCAGAATGCAACCGGGAGACCCGATGCATTAAGCTCGGAAGCGGCTGTAAGGAGGTGGCCGTATGTTCCACCCCATCCAATAAGAATAGTGTCGGCATCAGCAGCAAACATCGGTTTCATTTCCGGAATATCTTTGGCTATGCGCGCCACTTTTTCACGACGTGTATTCACCATACGCGCATGATTTGCCGCATCGGTTGAAATCACTGACGTGTCATAATCTTTCTCAAGTCCTCCTACGCGATGCATACCACCTTCCGTACCGGGGATGGCCCAATAACGCACAAGTGAATCTTCCGAGCGTTTATAAGGCTTCCAGTCGGCACCGATAATTTCGGGCGTAGCCACCGGAGCCTTTATCTCCGGATAATCGCTCTCTTCCGGAACGCGCCATGCCGACGATCCGTTGGCGATATAAGCATCGGTGAGAAGAATCACGGGAGTCATGTGCTCCATAGCTATACGACATGCTTCAAAAGCCATATCGAAACAATCAGTAGGACTGGCCGCGGCAAGCACACAAAGTGGCGATTCGCCATTTCTTCCGTAAAGAGCTTGCAAAAGGTCGGTCTGCTCCGTCTTGGTCGGCAGACCTGTGGACGGGCCACCGCGCTGTACGTCGATAACAACCAGCGGCAACTCGGCCATAACCGCCAATCCGATACCCTCCGATTTCAGAGCCAATCCCGGACCGGAAGTGGATGTAACGGCAAGGTTACCGGCGTATGAAGCTCCGATGGCTGAGCAAACTCCGGCAATCTCATCCTCCATCTGACAAGCCTTCACACCAAGATCCTTGCGTTTGGCAAGCTCATGCAGAATATCGGTAGCCGGAGTGATCGGGTAAGACCCGAGGAAAAGCGGGCGACCGCTCTTTTCCGAAGCCATGATAAGGCCCCAGGCCGTAGCAGTGTTTCCAGTGACGTCTATATATGTTCCGGGACGTGACTGACAGGTATCGATACGATAAACAGGCATGGAGCTATGGGTATTATGACCATAATCCCATCCCGCCTTCACCACTTTGGCGTTTGCCTCATAAACAGCCGGCTTCTTAGCAAACTTAGCCTGCAACTTCTTGAGGACACTGTCTACAGGGCGATCGAAAAGCCAGCAAATAATTCCCAGTGCAAGCATATTCTTGCATTTCATCATTGCCTTCTGATCAAGCCCCGAATCCTCCAGAGTATGCTTCAGAAGAGTCGACATCGGCACGAGCATCACACGACGCGGATCAATGCCGAGCTCCGCAACAGGATCTGAGGTGGCATATTCCGCTTTCTTAAGATTCATTGGAGTGAATGAATCGCCATCGCAGATAATGATACCGTCAGATTTCAGATATCTGAGATTAGTCTTTAATGCCGCGGGATTCATAGCCACGAGCACATCAGCCTCATCACCGGGAGTATGCACATCTTTACCGACACTTACCTGAAAACCCGAGACGCCACTTAACGATCCCTGCGGGGCTCGTATTTCAGCCGGATAATCGGGGAAAGTCGAGATCTGATTTCCCTCACCTGCGGAGATATTGGAGAAAATATTTCCGGCAAGCTGCATTCCGTCGCCGGAGTCGCCGGCGAACCTGACCACCACCTTGTCGATGGTCTTTACATTCGTTTCCTGTAGCATACGAATATCTGTGTTTTATGATTCCGCAGAAGCGGAACGTATTAGATTATGGTTGTGGTTGCAAATATATGAATTTGGTTATGATTTAGTATCATCTAATAAGAATTTTTACTCTTTTTCCTCCCGGAGTCATCACAAGATATATTCCGGAAGAGAGTCCGCGGGGCGACATGCGACGTCCGTTCAGATCGAAGACCACACTCCCCTCCGGAGCATAAATATCTCCGTCGCTGACACCGATACTCTCATTATCCTCGTCGCTCTCGATCATCGAAATTCCGGTCGGACTTTGAGTCCCATGCTCTTTAAACGCATAAAGTTTCACCTTCCCCTGATTCGTGGTGTAATTAAGGAAACGGGGCTGAGTGCTGTTAAACTGAAGTTTACCCGGTGTGGTGCCGAAATCGATGGTTGCCGTGCCGTCATCCTCAACAGAAATGGATGCCGGAGTGCCTTGTGTTGAATTGAGCGTCAGGGATTTTGCCGCCGTTGTGCTTATATATCCGCGATGCCCGAGCGAAGCATCCAGGACATGTATCAGATATTGTCCGGCAGCTCTCGTTCCCTTCACAGACTCAAGTTCTATCACGGCAACATTATAAGGGACAGAGCGTATCTCATCGTCTTCTTTAAGAAGATAATCGAGACTTTGCATATACTTTGTTGATCCGGCTCCTCCTTCACGACTCATGACATATCGGCCGGTGACGTCAGTGAGGATATAACGAGTGCCGGCCTCCAACATGTCATTATCTTTTACAGCTTCCCAGACAGCAGAAGAATAATCGGTAACCTCAGGATCCGCACCGACAAGTGTAACGTATGTTATCGGACTCCGGAAAGGATTCTCCGTGCCGTCACCGTCATATTCTCCCGGACGAACAGAATAAGCAGCGATTTTTGCCACTTGCTCATGAGTTGAAAGACCGGTTACGGTCACAGCATCACCATAACGTTCATAACTTCCACCGTTTACACTGGCCCACAGCTCCGCTCCTTCCGGAATGAAGAAACGTGTGGTGACTGATTGCCATCCTCTGACGTAATAAGTATTGATACCATTCATCCACGCATCGGATATCGCCGGGGCCGAAGGCCTGTTGCAGACGGGAGCCACTGCATCTGAAAAACTGAAATTAGTTGATTTCCTGGTGCCCCAGATATATTCCATAAGAGCCGGGCAATCAATGAAAGGATTCCTGTTTTTCTGAATCTTATATATTTCCTCATTTCGAGACACCTCCTTGTCATCTACCGGATCGCGGCGTGCCCAGTCGAGAAGCATATTCACGGCCCAGGGCTGAAGCTCACACCGGTTGTCGACCATAGAGAACATATATCCGTAGGTATCCACTACCCAATTGAGATCGTCATACGACGTAAAGATATAGAAATAGGCACGTGCGAAATCGCCCTTATATTCATCAGCGGGTTCAAAAGCCGTAGCCGACCCGCCACCATATCCGGCGGCTACATCTCCGATACGGCTCACACCGTTGTTGATCAGCCGAGGATTGGAGACCACTCCGAGCGGAAGATTGGATTTGGAATTATTGGCATTCTGGTCAGAAGGATTGAGATGAAAGAGATCGTTAAAGGCATCGACCTTATCTTTACCCCACCATGACTTGGCTACAGAATGCTCTATGTTAAGTGAAGGATGTCCTTCTTCAACATAACAGAGAACATTGCTGTACATATCCCACCAGGCAGGTTTGCCATTTATCATTCTCGAATCAGTTTTTTCAAAAGCTTCCCATGTCTTGTCGCCGTAACTGACAGTTGAGAATCCGGCAGGTTTGCAGATTGTTTTCACGGCAGCCTTAAGCGTCTCTCCGCTCTTTCCCTCAAGAGAATCATAATAACCGGCCGGGATATCGGCGTATGCTGCCACACCCATTGCCGCGATAGCTGTCAGTATCAAAACCTTTTTCATTTCACGAGCACTTTTACTGATTTTTCAAATTTAGGATTGACCACGATATAGACACCTTTCTGCAACGTGTCGCCACTGACTTCCCGACCATTAAGATCGAAAATTCTGGAACCTTCCGGCGCAAGGATATTGTTTCCCCACACCTCAACAAGGAAACTTATATCTTCCGAAACCTCTTCAGGAATATCCTCTATACCGGTTGTCATGCGCTTAATGTCTATTTTAACATCATCGAGACAGTAAGTGGAGCTATTGCCATCGCCACCCTTCGGACTATAGAAACGGAAACCTACGTATGATGTCGGCGCAAGATAAGGAAGTTTTACATCGCCCGACTCCACCCAGTCGCAATAGACAGGTTTTGCACCGTTGACATTAGGAGTGCACACCTTGGCATTCAGTTTCTTCATTGAAGATAAGTCTGAGAGATGATCGGGATCGGAAAGCAGATAGACCTCCAGTTTTGAATCTGCACAATAATAAGCTCCCTGCGTACGGAAAGAAAGCACAGCCTCGTCACTCTCCGTAAATCTCACAGCCGGAGAAATAAGCCATGTTTCGTAAGGACCTCCCGATTCCGTACCCTTATATGCACTGGCCGTAGCATAATGATTATCCTGATACGACTTGTCATACCAGCTCATATTCCCGTCAGTATTGGTGACAGTCCAGCCTCCAAGCTTTCCATCCTCAAAATCGTTTTCGATCAATTCATATTCAGGGTCTGAAGGATTGTCGGGGATAACCGGATTATCGGGCACTCCGGAGCCGTCTATATGATATGGCTGTCCTTTTTTAGAGCCCCATATATATTCGGCAAGGTCAGGCAGGTCGATAAAGGGATTGCGGCCTTTCTGATCACTTCTCATAATGGCATCGTTTCTGTCGCGCTCTTTCTGACTTACAACATCACCGGCCGACCACTTCAGAAGCAAGTTATAAGCCCACGGCTTAAGAAGGAGATCCGACGAAGTGTCATACATCCACGATGTATTTGATGTCCAGCTGATATCATCATAAACTGTAAACATATACATAAACACACGCGCCATGTCGCCCTTATATTCATCCGAGGGTTCATATACCTGTGAGGCGCCTCCACCCTGCCCGCTTACCGGAGAACCGATAGTGGTCACGCCGTTTGTCCATTTCTGGGTGCTGATCTCGGCAATCGGATAATTGCTCTTCCGGCTGTTGGCATTAGAATTTGAGGGATTCAGATGACAAATATCACAATAAGCATCGTTTGTGCTTCCCCCCCACCACGACTTGGCAACGGAATGCTCAATATTCAACACACTGTTATCGGGTTTGGAAGAACCCATCTTAACAAGATCGTCGCTATACATATCCCACCAGTATTTCACACCATCAATCACACGGCAATCCGTTTCACGGAAAGCCTCCCATGTGCTGTTCCCATAACTGATGCGCGAATGATGGTTCCTGACTATAGCCTTGACCGCCTTCTTAAGTTCCACCCCGGTTTTCCCTTCGAGAGAATTATAGTATCCATCGGGAGCCGACGCTGAAACAGCCAACGGGGAGAGTAATAGAAGAATAGCAGAAAGAGAGATTTTGTGAATATTTATACTAAGTTTCATGAATATTAATTTTGGTTCGACACTTACAGTTACTCCAAATGGTTGCAGTTACTGTAATTATGCAAAATTACTCAACATATTCAATTATGCAAAGAAAAAAAACGGAGATTCCTTTGGGGTCTCCGTTTTTTATGATGATTTTAACAGTTCGTAATAAGTATCTCTTCAAAACCCATCAACGAACGATCAGCTTGACAGGCTTCGTAGCGCGGCATCCGACAATATAGATTCCGGGAGACAGACTTATGAATTCGCCATCTCCTATATTTGCAGCATAGACAACTTCGAGTCCATCTACGTTTGTGACGCGAAGATCATTGCAAGCTTCTCCCCTTACAAAGAAACCACCTTCAACAGCAACGAACGAAACGGGGAAGACTGTCTCGACATATTCCACGCCGGATCCGGCGGCGACATAAATCTCGTTGGAGGGTTCGGAAAGTAGACCGAGACGTGAATATCTAACGTAATAACTCTCGGCAACCTCCGGATTGCGCTCAGTGACAAGATAAGATGTCTCTCCTGTTTCGTATGTTTCTATTTCCGTATCATCCCCCACATATCTTACCCGAGTCAATACATAATAATCCGCGACAGAAGGGGCTGCCTCCCAATTAGCCGTATAACTGTTGTCAGACACATCGGTTGCTGCAAGAGCATGCAGAGTAGAGAGATCAGGGCGTGGCAAAGCCTCGCCAAAAAGTGTGACTGCAATATTCTCGCCGCCCGGAAGGCCTCCATCATAGAGCACCACCTTCGCCTCATGCCGTCCGATGGCCGTCGGCGTATAAGCTATATTAAGCAGGAATCCTTTGTTCTGATTCATCGTTGCTGCCGGAATCGAAGTAACCTCCGGAATAAAACAGGCCTTGTCATCACCAACCACACGCACGCTTAGAGGAGACGTCAGATTCTTGCCGGCAATCTGAAGCACATTCGTAATTACGGTGCCCACGGCTGTCTGTCCGAATTCAAGCGCCTCGCCGTTTACAGGCATCGTTATCTCCGGATCTCCCGTGACAGGAGGAGTGGGATCTGATGTTTCCTGCTCATCGATATAGAAAGTCTCCGTGATACGCGAGCCCCAGATATATTCCGCCAATTCAGGAAAATCCACAAAAGGATTTCTATTGCCTTGATATTGTTCCACAACATTATTACGGTCGATTTCCTTCTGATCAACCGGGTCGCGCCGCGACCAATCGAGGAGCATCGAAACCGCCCACGAACGCAGAGTGGGATAACTCTCTTTGGCATACATATAATTGATCACCCAATTAATGTCGTCATAGACGGTGGCCATATAGAACATCGCCCGGGCAAAATCGCCTTTATACTCATCGGCCGGCTCAAAAACACTTGATGAGCCTCCTCCGAAACCCGTCATCGGCGGACCAACTTTCGAGACACCATTGTTAAAAGTGATTGTCTTGACAGGGCCGAAAGCATAGTTCAGTTTTGCCTGATTGGCAGCTCCGTCGGATGGATACAGATTCCACATATCGGAATATGCAGGCGTGTATTCAACTCCCCCGTTTAGCTTCCACCACGATTTGGGCACGCTGTGTTCGCGTTGCATCCTGTTGGCTGAAAAACTCTGGCGTCCGGATTGTCCCGGTCTTATGAGATATACTTCATCGGAATACATGTCCCACCATCGTTTGCATCCGTTGTAGAGTTCCGGATAAACATCCGAATACTGCCAATATTCCGGGAGGTCGGTATAGACCAAAGTCTGATGATTCTGCACACACGCTTTGGCTGCCTGCTTCAGTTCGGCAGTCTTCTTTCCGTCCATCCGGTTGTAATAGCCATCTTTATAACGAGCCTGAATATCAGATGCCCCGACACCCAGAAGAACAACAGCCAACAATAGAGCGATTTTTTTCATAATCAAATGGATAAGGCTGTGTCACGCAAAGGAGACACAGCCTTTATTAGATTGATAACAATTTTATTTGGAAGCTGAAACTTCAAGATTCTGAACCTCCCACGTATCGGCTCCTGCTGTTGAGGAAGCATACTTGAGAGCAATCTGAATCTTCTTTCCGGCGTATGCGGAAAGATCTATACTGCCCGAAGAAACGAATGTCCACGAACCGGCTTCCGGCCATGTCGGCACGGTGAGTTCAGTCCAGGTAGTGGCACCGGCCTCTCTGACAACAAAGCCACAAAGTTGCCGCAATGTAGTCTGGAATTTGGCCGCATGGTCGAATTTCACGCTTACAGTCTTATAACCGGTCAGATCGATTTCGCCCGAAACAGCGTATGCAAGGCTTTCATAATTCTTCCCGCTCACGTATGCGCTACCATTAAGATAGTTATTGCCATTATACTGTTTCCAGCTCCACACTCCCGAAGAAGCGGCGGAGGGAACCGTAACATTCTCGAATGTCCAGCCGGCGGTAAGCGAGCTTTCCGACTTGCCGAGAGCTGAATAGATCACACCGGCAGGTGTTACGGGAGTATCCGGCGTATCGGGAGTTTCACCTTCAATCACATATTCCGATACATTCTTGACACCGCGACGTCCGAAATAATTCTCCAGACTTCCCTTCACCTTAACCTTCGCTCCGTAAATCGCCGGATTCTTCGATATGGCAAGCTTATCGCGCACAGCCGAAGCGAGACCTACCGGTATCGAGTTTGCCTCAGTAGCAGTCTCAACCGGCGCCGAGGAGAGGATAAGATTAGTCCCGTTGAGATAGTTGGTCGAACCCTCGGTGCCTTCATTATCGAATACAGCCGTATCCCAGCTCTTATCGGCGATATATCCTACCACATAACCCTCAACCCAAATATCAGCCTGATTAGCTGAAGAAGTCTGAATCTGCGCTACGGTATAAGGATTTTCCTTAGTTCCGTCGCCACTTGCTGAAGGCTGGTCGCCTCCGCCGACCTCGACGCCATCAATTTCGAAATCATAAACTGATCCGTTTCCGGCCACACCGGGCATGCCCATGAATGTCGTGAGGTCTCCGTTCACGACAATGCTCTTCTTGTATACGGCGGGGTTATCCACAAGATTTCCATATTTGCGGAGATCACTTCCCTGGGGGAGTTCGATACAGAGACACTTGCTGTAATCTGTCTCATCGGCAGACGCAGCCACCACGAGGTTGTTATCCAGCTCTGCGCCGGCTCCGAAGATAATGTCGTTGTTTGACGTTACGCTCTGCACACCGGCCTTGACCGAACCGACAATGAAGGCTTCAACCCATCCGGCATTGCCCTCGTTCTGAAGAGCGACAGCCTCCTCAACGGTATAAGGCTCATCTTTCTGGCCCTTGCTGTTGATCATCACATCCCGCGTATCGCGCAAGAGAAGCTGCCAGGCGTCGCCATAGTAAGAAAGGATACCGCGGACGTTGCCTGTTCCTTCCGGAAGGATCTCATTATAGAAATTGGAATAGCCGGAGGTGCGCACGATAAGTGTAGCGCCGGAGGCATCCTTGATATTGCGGTTCACACTCTCCTGATAGGGAGCATAAGTGAGCACGCCGCCATCTTCAAACGAAACGTTGCGGAATTCCACGAGCTGACTCTGAATGTCGCGGAATTCTTTTCCGCTCGACGGGAGTTGGCTGAAGGAAGTTACGATACAATAAGGATTTTCCTCCGGCCACTCATCATTCATCCCGACATATTCCACATTCTGATTAGGCGCGCCGTTCATTTCTGAATGAGCACGGAAAAGATCCCACGCCATAAATCCGAGCTGTATGTCACCATCGTAGGGAGTGCCGAGCCAGCCTATCTGCTGCAGACCGCGATAGTAACCGATATAAAGCCCCGTTACGTTGAGGACCACTTCCTGACCGATGCGGTAATCAACATACATGCTTCCCTGATTTATCGAGAGAGCGATAGCTGCCGTTTCATCCTGAATAACGAGCGATTTATAGATATTTCCGCTCGCATCGCTTGAGATGACACGTCCTTTGATGATATAAGGAGTCTGATTTGCCTCATCTTTCATCGGACAGAGCACTGATTTTCCGGCAAACTCCGTCTTGAGGTCGGAGATTGTGGTATTGGCATGCATCGTAGCCACCGGAACGGTATATGCAGGCTCGTCCATATCAGCCTGGCAGGATGTGAGCGCCACGGCAGCCATCATCGCCAGACCCAGATATTTAGAAATTATATTTTTCATCTTTGTTCGATTTTAAAATTTTTATTTGGAGCCTACAACTTTCACGTTCTTTATCTCCCAGGTGTCGGCACCCTCGGCCGATGAACCGTATTTGAAAGCTATTTCCACCTTCTTACCGGCAAAATCGGAAATATCGATCGAACCGCTATCAACGAAGGTCCATCCGGTCGTGCCGGGCCAGACGGGAATTTCAAGGGCAGTCCATGCCGTTGTTCCCGCCTCGCGGATTGCGGCGCCACAAAGCTGCTTTATGGTGGTCTGGAATTTTGCCGCATGAGAGAAACTGAAAGCAGCTTTCGCATATCCTTCAAGTGAAATCACCGGAGAAATAGCGTAAGCCTCGGCAGCATAGCTCTTACCTCCTGCGTAAGCCGAGCCATTAAGATAATACTTACTGTTATATTCTTTCCATTGCCAGATATAACTTATTCCGGAAGGAAGATTTACGTTGTCGAAAGTCCAATCGCACTCAGTGGCCGTTTCAGAAAGACCGCTGTAAATGGTCTGACCCGTAATGCTCGGGACATCGGGCTGCGAAGGATTATCGCTGCCATTATCGATTCCTTTATCTCCGAAATTATAAGCAGAGGCCGAACGGACACCGTACGCCGAACAATATTTAGAACCTGTGGTGCCCTGAATCGTCACCTGCACCTTCAGGTTTTCAGGGTGGTCACCGAGATTGAGCGCATTGCGCACCGGACCTGACGGGAGCTGCACGGGAACGCAATTCTCCCAGTTTGTCTCATCGGGATTGCCGGCAATAAGTATATTGGTCTTCACCGTAGCCGGAACAGTGAATTTGGCTGATTCGGCTTTGAGCACATTTGCCACATCAACATCGACATAGCCTACGATATAACCCGTGACCCAAGGTGTGGGATATTCATCATTGACCGTTCCGAGCGATGCCTGATAGGCAGTCATGGGGTTATCCCAGGCACCGGTGCCGATTCCCCCTTCGGGAAGAATAACAGGAGGCTGTGCATAATCTCCATCACATGAGGAGAGCCCCAGAAGAGCTACAAGCAGTGCCGTCAAATATATTTTGATATTTTTCATATTCATCATGTTTTAGAATCTGATTCCCACATTGGCGAACACACGGATTCCCTGAGCATAATAGATCTTGTTGGGGAACTTGTTCACGTTATAATCCGTATAATCGAACTTACCTTCCTGATAACCGCCGGTCTGGATCTTGCGATTGTTGAGGAAGTTGTTTACACTGACATTGAAATTGACAGAACCGAAGCGAGTATAGATCACCTTTCCAATCGAAGCGTTGAACACCCATTCGCTGTTGAGCTTGTCCTGATAAGTGATCTCATCGCGACGACGGATATATTCGTCTTCGCTCGTACAGAACTTCCAGAGACCCGGCATCTCTTCATGGCGTGCCGGAGAGAGATCAATCCATGTATCGCCAAACCAGTTGGCATTCACTTCAAAGAACCATCGGTTAATATTGTAGTTCAGAGCTATATTATAGACCTGCTGCGGGGTTCCGCCTATATGATAATTCTTGAGATATACGCGGCGCGTAACGTCTTCTTCCGAACCGTTCTCATAACTGCGGACACCGAGAGGATTGTTCTTATAGGTGTAACGGGCAAACGTTCCGGCAGCGGAAAGAGAAAGATTGTTGAGGATCTTGAATTCCATGCCAAGTTCGATTCCCTTATATTCGGTCTGCATTCCCGACATAGAATAGTTCATGAATGTATTTAACTGATAGTCATAGAAACCACTGCGCTTGATACCGTCCCACATCTCTGTGAAGAATCCTGTGATAGAGCCGCGGAAGCGTGAATAGTTCCACGTATAAGAGAGATCGGCCGATAGATAACGTTCTGATTTAAGACCTTGAACAGCCGTATCCTTGGTGCGCGGTGAAACGTATGAATAGTCGGGCAGCGGAGCGTGCGTCCCATAGGAGAAATGAGCAGTCAGATAATTACGTCCGTCGATCTTGTAAGTTGCGCCGGCTTTGAAAGCGGCGTCATCAAACGTGTGGCGCACACCGTTTCCGAGAGAATTCTCGGGAGCGCGGCCGTTCTGCATGTCGCCGTGACGCATGAAGTTGGTGTAGGTAAGCTCAAGACCATAATTTACATTCCAATGTGAAGTGACGATCTGATTCTGTAGCCATGCCCGAGCCTGCACATTGCGTATATGATAGTTGTAACCGAAGATATCTCCACCTTTCACACGACGGTTGGGATAACGCATATCGTTCTGGAGAATTTCGGGGTTCCCGGCAAAGTCACGCTCGGAGAAGTTATCGACATCGCGCCAGAACTCACCGCCAAGCAGATCGCGGACGGTCTTGTAATAATGAGCGTAAGTATAATTGAAGCTAAGTCCACCCTGAAGAGTCATATTGTCGTTTATACGATGGTCGATATACGAATTGAACATCCATGAGCGGAAGTTGGAATGACGATCTTCGAGGATATATGAAGATTGGCCGGTGAGTTCGGGATTACGGTCGTAATATTCGCGGTTGAGCTGGTTGGCATGATAAAGAGCATTCCAATCGATCTGCCGGTGAGCCTTATCGCCGCTCCACCATTCGCGGACAAAATCCTGCTGTGCCAGCTGAGCTGCATAGAGATCGGGATCCGTAAGAGGGTCGGCCGTAGGATTATAATACGACGGGAGATAACGGTAATAGTCGGGACGAGGGTCGGCCGTCTGATACCAGTTGAGAGCCGAGCTCGAATAGCTGTTGCTGCGGAAACCGATACCGGTATTGACTTGCGTTCCCATTCGCGGTTTCCATATCCAGTTGATAAGCACGGAAGGATCGAAAGAATTAACGACACGTGCACTCTTCTTCTTGCCGTCGAGATAACCCCAGGAAGGGTTGTAAAGATTTGAGCCGGCAAGATCGTAAGCCTCCTGAGTGGCGGCAGCGTTTGTGGCACGTTGCGTAGGAGCGCCCCATGTAGAGATATTCAAAGAATGCTTATCGTTGAAAATTTTCTGGAGACTCAGGAAATAGCCGAAAGAATTATAGAATGTACCTTCGATTACACCCTCGGGGGCATAGCGTCCGATAATCGAAGCGGAGAAAGCCCATCCGTCGCGAGAAAGCCCGGTTGAATACTGGAGCATGGCACGCATCATATAATTGGAATTGGTATAGGAGAGATTACCCTTGAATCCGGGAGCATATTCAGATGCGTAAGTAGTAAAATTGCTTGCTCCGCCTATGGCGCCCATACCGTATGAAGCTGCGGCGAGACCGATATCCGTGGTGCGGTTACGGAACGCGCTGGAGGTCATGCCTCCGAGACCTGAATAATTGAACTGGCCGCGCATGGCGTCGTTATAGTTGAAACCGTTGATATAACCGGCATTCCAGTTTGAGTTGTAACCTCTCATTTTGAAACGCATCGTAGAGAAGTCGTAATTGGCGGCCTGATAATAGATATCATCCGTAGCTCCCTGAATCGTACCGACCGACTGAGCCATGCCGTCATCCTCAAGAATCTGCTCCTCATCGAAGAGGAAATCGTCAGAATTAAGCATTCCGGCATCAAATCCGGAGGGCACGAGCTTGATTTCTCCGAGATCACGGAGCATATCGTTGTTGATCACTACATCGACATAAGCGTCATCGTAGCCTGAGGCTATGATCTCAAGCACATCTTTTCCGGGAGCGGCTTTGGAGATAGTGAACGTTCCGTCGGAAGCTGTTGTCACAAAAATTGCCTGGTCGCGAAGCAGCACGTTAGCGTCTGCGATGGCGCGTCCTGTCTGCGAGTCGACCAATGTGCCGGTCAAGCCTGTGGCCGCCATTGCGGGCAGCAGGCTGCAGAGCATCATCAGCAATGATAATTTAATTCGCATATCTGTTGTTCTGTTGGTTTATTTTTCTTCTTTCAATAAAAATATCTCTGTGGGGAGATGGTCGGAATAGCCGTTGGTCCAGACTCCGGCAGAGAAAGTGCGCCAGGGATAACCTTTATATTGGCCATCACTCTGAAGCAGGAAGCTCTTGTTGAGAACCTCGGCATTGTGGTATTTAAGACCGCAGGAACCGTCTACGAGATTTTTGTTCACGATAATCTGGTCGAAAAGATCCCAGCCGCCACGATATATGTAGGAACCGAAACCTTTATCGAGTTTTTCCCAGAATGGATTGAAGAAACCGCCGTCGACAGTCTTTTCGATTTTCTTCACAGCCCCAAGGGTTTCGGCAACGCTCTTGTTATGCGGGTCGTCGTTAAGGTCGCCCATAACGATTACCCCCATATTCGGGTCAATCTTATAGAGCGAGTCGGCAATATGCTTGCTCAGCGAAGCAGCCGCCTCACGCAGCCAGCTGCTTTCTTTTTCTCCTCCGCGACGTGAAGGCCAGTGATTCACGATCACAGCCACACGACATCCTCCGAGAAGTCCCACCACACACATCTGGTCGCGGGTGCGGAAATCGGGAAGTTCGGGAATCACCAGAGGATGATTGGTGACGGTAAGCACCCGGAAAAACTTCGGATTATAAAGCAGACCAACATCTACACCGCGACGGTCGGGCGAATCATGATGAACGATCTTGAGATTCCAATCCTTGATCGCATCGGCTTTCACAAGATCTTCAAGCACGGTTATGTTCTCAATCTCACTCACACCGATAATGGCCGGGCCGGCGGGCGTGGTCTTGGTGGTCATCTGCGATATGGCATAGCTGAGCTTACCGATCTTCGACCAATATTTCTTCCCGTCCCAGCGGTTGGAGCCGGAGGGAGAGAATTCCTTGTCATACTTACCGTTGTTGTTGATCGTGTCGAAAAGGTTTTCCAGATTATAGAACGCCACGCCAAAAGTGCGGTATTTCTTTTGCGCCGGGCAACTAAAAGCCACTACAGCCGTAAGGACCAGCGTCAGCAACGCGGAAACAAGATATCTTTTTTTCATTTTCTATGAGATTTGAGACGATTAGAAAAATTTCACTTCTTTCCCCTCCATCGTGCTGAGCAGACTGTTAGCCAGACTGCTGGCACCGATACGGAAAAGATCCTGACAAAGCCATTCATCGCCTAAAACTTCCTTAACCACAGCATAATAGGCCAGAGCCTCTTCGCTTGTGCGGATACCTCCCGAGGCCTTGAAGCCTACGCGATTTCCGGTGGTTTCATAATATTCGCGGATGCATTGGCACATCACGTAAGCGGCCTCCAGCGATGCGCCGCTGTAGATCTTGCCGGTGGAGGTCTTTATGAAATCCGCACCGCTATACATGGCAAGAATAGAGGCTGCCTTGATATTTGCGGCTGTTTTGAGACATCCCGTCTCAAGAATCACTTTCAGTTTGGCTCCCTTAGCCGTGTGCTTGAGTTCTATTATCTCATCACAGAGATCTTCATAGTTGCCATCGAGGAAACGACCGATATTGAGCACTATATCAACTTCGTTTGCGCCGGCCTCGACCGCAAGAGCAACATCGGCAACCTTTACGGCATCGAACGTCTGGCTTGAGGGGAAACAGCCGGCAACTACGGCAATATCCACTCCCTCCACTTCAAGGAAGTTTTTAACAACCTCAGCGAAATTACTATAGACACAGATCGCCGCAACGTTTTTATATTGCGGATAATCATTGTCGAAATCATTAACTCGCTTTGTGAATTCCCCTACGCTGCGTTCGCTGTCCTCGGAACTGAGCGTAGTCAGATCGATAGAGCTGAATAAAAACTGATAGACTTCAGGAGAAGCGTATTCGTGAGCTTTCTCCGCAATCTTGCTGACCTCCTCGGCCACTTTCTTATCGTCGGCAAGCACTTTGCTTGCAGCGATCGTTTCCTGATATCTGTCCATATTCGGGTGTAATAATGTTTTCACGGCCTGCCCCTCCTTCTCGTTTCACAGAATCGCGCAGAGGGTCGTATCTGCAAAGATATTCACAAATTGGCAATTACTCAAACTTTTCTACCCGTTTTTTCAAAAAGCAACAAATAAAGCAGTAAAATTAGAAAGGATAAAAAGAAAGAGGGCCGGCTGTCCTTTCCGAACAACCGACCGTCATAATAAGAATCAAGTATAGACTTAGAAGTTATAACCCAGTGCGATATATCTGATAGCCCTCGCTCCGGGACTCTACAAGCAAGAAAGTCCGGTTGAAGCAATTTAAATAGCAAAAGAGCGGGGCGGATTGACAAGGTCGTGCGCCCCTTTGTCTGGCTTGTTATTTTACACCTCAATCATCTGTATCAGAATGAGAATATAGTTTGAAATACAATTCGCTGTTTATTTCCCAACAACCGCCATATAGACCTCCGATTCTGAGTAAGAGACCTTGTTGCTTTAACATTTTTATCCTTTCATAGACGGTTGTATAACCTAAGTTTAAATTCTCCATTATACCGTTATAGGTAATATAAGGATTGGTTCTAACAAGTTTGCAGATTGCTTCTGCCTGTCTCTTTATTCGGATTTCTTTATTCGTTTCTTTATTCGTTTCTTTATTCGTTTCTTTATTCGTTTCTTTATTCGTTTCTTTATTTGCTTCTTTAGAAATATGCACTACAACGAGGAACGCTGTAATGAGATGCAACTTAAAATCAGCTTCACCGTTACCATTAGCTTCAAGTTCATCCTGAACGGTCTGCACTCCCCGACTGTACCTATTGACGAAGCCTAAAACTTTCATTCCCTCAGCAATCACGCCATTACGATAGTCGTTAACATAAGGAAAGTTTTCCGGGGTTGCCTTGCCGTAGAGGCCACCCGGGTTCATTATTTCAATACGATCATCATATTGATAAAACTGAACTGGCCCATTTCCTTCATAGTCTCGATGGCAAATGGCATTCATTAAAAGTTCACGAGTAGACCAGTGGGGATAATCAACTCTCATCTCTTCTCGTAATGCGGACACAGGTACAGGACGACGATTGGTTATTGATGCATCAACAAATGTATCAAGTTGGGCTAAAATCTTTACCAAATTACCGGTAAACTTATATTCACTTTTAATCTCACCGGCGCGCGTAAGGCCACTGAATCGGACATACTGCACATAGCACCCGGGCATAAATCGTTCAGGATTTCTCCCGAACATTATTAGTCCGGCATACGTCGGGCAGTTATATTTTATATTATAGTATCCTAAGGCTTGCAGCTGCTGTTGAATAGTGCGGTTGTCAGTACGTAACACTTCTTCCGGAAATGCTTTGGGAAGATAGATTTGTTTAAACGCGTTTAAATCAAGGTCGTCAAGTGTTGAATCAAGACAAGGGAGGGCATCAAATGTAAGCATCCTACTGGTACGCTTTTCTAAAAGACACTTTTCATCGGCTTCACTCGCAACGCATTTACGGGGACCGTTACGAATCCATATTCTTCCATCATATCTAACAGGCGTAAATTGACAGGGTTGCACAGTTACTACTGCAAGATCTCCATCAGGAAGCGTAACTTTTTCAACCGTCATACTAATTTGTGGTTGAAGTTTACCATCTGTCTTGATGCCTCCTAAGTTCTGAAGCAGTTGGTCAGTAATTTTAACATTAGGATTAACCTTGCCGGTTTTATCATCTGCTCCAATTATCAAATAACCCGGAAGATTGTGGTTAGGTAGATCATTTGCAAATGCGCAAATAGCCTGACCGAATTTATCAGTATTGGTTGTGGAGATAGTACGTTCAACGTGATCACTTTCAATATCGGCTAAAAGCTTCTGTACATAGTCAGGAGTTAACATAAGACATAGTATTGTTTATCGGTCGTTACCCGCTTATTACTTTGTTTATTAAAGAGCATGAGATTATTTCAAATGCTCGAACTTGATGTTCACCACGGCAATGGTGGCATGCAACTTCTTTCCAAATTCATCCTTAGTCCTATCGAGTACAAATTTAAGAAAAAATATTAATAGCCATTGAAATTCATTGACAATATACAATACTTCGATAAAAAGAAAGAGGGCCGGCTGTCCTTTCCGAACAA
>CAZOPN010000021.1:0-3550 GCA_964581685.1 uncultured Sangeribacter sp.
ATTTTATCTCAAATTTCCGGATTTCAGCAATTATCTTTCCTTAAATTATAGGTTCAATACCCAATATGCCTCCCTTTCCGATCTTATTGATCTACCAAATACTACCGACCCTCTGAATCTCTCTCATGGCAACCCTAACCTTAAAGATCAATACTCTCAGAATGTCTCTTTAACGGTAAATACTACTCCGGCAAAAAACACCAGCATCACTCTGATGAGCGAGTTCTTTTATGATATTCACAGTATCGTAAGAGGTTACACATATAATTCAAATACCGGCGTCCGCGATTATGAGGCACAAAATGTCAGTGGTTCATGCGGTTACTTTGCAATACTTCAGGGATATAAAGCATTCGGACCGGAGAATCACCAGATCTCGATACGCGCAAATGTCCAACACTTCTTTAACCGTCGTGTAAATCTGATCGGAGAAGATGGTCCGCTGGAACAACAGATCATCTATAATAATCGATTGGGATTTTACTTTTCAGCCAAATATACACTGTTGAAATCATATACACTTTCAGCGGGTATTACTGACGTCAATTATTTTTCTCGTTCCGGTTCAGAACTTATCGGAAACACGGTGACAAGAAAAATCATTCCGAACGTCTCCATTGATCTCAAGCTACCCTATAATTTCTCATTCAACACCAATATGGAATACCGGATAAACAAGGGTTCGGCCAATAAGGCAATGAATTTCAATGAGTGTATCCTCGGGGCGTCCCTTCAGTATCAACTCAACTCCAACTGGGGATTCAAGATTCAAGGATATGATCTGCTCAATCAGCAACGCAACACCACCATCGACTATTCGGCTTCCGGAAGGACACAGATCATCAACATGTCTCTCCCCCGCTACGTGCTTTTCTCCGTAACCTATAAATTCAACACGAAACCCAAAAATTAAACGTTTGAATATGCTGAATAAATAGTATGAAAGATAGAGATGTAAATAAAGAAAATCCTCATTCATACTATTTATTTGGTTGATCAGACATTTTTTAATTTGTATTAAATCTCCTTTAAGGAACTCAAAACAGATATTCCGTATGATTTCAAAAAGAAAACTGATTTTTATTATCTTGCTGGGTTTAACCGCAATTTTATCAGCTGAGGCACGTAAAATAACCGTAAAAGGTTCAATCTACGACCGCCTGACCACGAAACCGCTTCCTCATGTCAAGATAAATATCCTTAAATCAGACAGCACAACGGCAGCAGAAACAGAAGCTTTCAAAAAAACATATCAGATTGAAGCAAACTCTTTTAAAGAGGTTGAATTAGGAGATTTTTCCTTTGATGTGGAGGTTCTACCGGAGCCGTATACAATGCGCCTTGAAAAAGAGGGCTATGAGATACTCACTCAAGTTCTTGATCTTTCTAAAGTCGGGAAACGCGAATTTGAATTGGCTATCCCTCCCATTTATATGACGCCTCAAACAGAGGAAAAGACAACGGAACTCGATGAATTTGTGGTTAAAGCCACAAAGATAAAATTTTATCATAAGGGAGACACAATTGTCTACAATGCCGATGCTTTCATGCTCCCGGAAGGTTCATCTCTCGATGCGCTTATTGCCAAGCTTCCGGGAGTGGAAATCAAAGAGGGAGGAAAAATTTACGTGAATGGGAAGTATGTGGAATCCCTGCTCCTTAACGGAAAGGATTTTTTCAAGGGAAATCAGGATGTGCTCAGACAAAATATCGGAGCTTATTCCGTGAAAGATATAGCAGTCTACGATAAATATGGACAGATGAGCAATCTGATGGGCACGCAACTGGAAGATGACAAGGAATATGTGATGGACGTGCGGCTCAAAAAAGACTATATGGGCGGGTTCTTGGGAAATGCTGAAGTAGGCTATGGAACACATGGACGCTATTCAGGACGCCTTTTCGCCATGCATTTCAATAATAACGCCAGATTCTCAGTCTATGGGAATCTCAATAATGTCAATGACACAGACCGTCCTAACGACGGAGAGGGTTATTCGTTTAGTTCCGGCTCGCCTGACGGTATTTCAAATATTGCTAACGGTGGATTCGATTATATGGTGGAAGACCCCAGGAAAGTATGGAGCATCAACGGAAACATAGATGCCAAATATTTCGATAACAAACTCTCCCGCAACACTTTTACGGAATCTTTCCTGCAAAGCGGAAATACTTACATGACAAGTCTGGAGAAGAACCGTAATATGGTATTAAGATTTGACACTGAGCATAGTATAAAATACAATAAACCGCTTTATTATCTTTCTTTACGTCCCACTTTCTGTTTTAACCGGACCAAAACCCAAGCCGGAACTTCCGCCGTGACATTCAATACGGATATTCAGGATAGATATGATGTGGACATGGCATTGATCGAGGCTCTTTACAAGGGAACATCGAACGACATCAGAGAAGCAATAGTGAACCGCAACCGCTTTGACAATAAGAACCGTACAAATAATTACAGGGCTTATTTCTGGTCGGAGCAAGCGGTAAAATTCGCCGGATCGCCCGATGCTCTCAACTTCTGGATTGAAGGAGAATACAACCGCGACCATTCAAGTTCTTCTTCTCTCCGGGTAATTGACTATGGATTCAACGGAACTGACGCTCCCGCAACATCAGACGCATATAAGCGCGATGATTTACGCTTTCCGGCTTATAACGGTTTCATAAAGGGGGCAGCCCGATATTTTGTGAAATCACGCAATACCACTTTTACTTTCGGTTATGAATTCCGGCATGAACAGGAGCGGAAAACGTCTCTTCAGATGTTGCTCGATTCTCGTGCTGAGAATGAGGAGGCAATTCTTCCTACTGATATGGCCCTGATGCCCGATCTTCCCAACACCAACAATTCGAAACGTTATGCCAATATCCACATGCTGAAGGCGAGTTTCGATTATACACTTAATAACGATAAAATAAGATTCAATCTCAGTATTCAGCCACAATTCCATATAAACAACCGACACTTATTTTACAATGCCTATCAGGAAGAAGGAAACGGTATGATCCCGGTAATGATTCCGGTGACACGGACGGCCGCCTCCTTCAACAGCTCAAAGGTAATACTGAGTTTTAGAGTTCCTGACAATAAATATCGGGCATGGTTGAGCTATAACTTTGATACCCGATACGCTCCGCTGACTGATCTGATTGATCTTCCAAACACCACCGACCCGCTGAATAAATCGCACGGAAACCCTAACCTTAAGGATGCTTTCAACCATAATATATATTTGTCCTTAGGGTCTACGCCGGCTAAAAATACCAATCTATATCTTTGGGGTCAGGTTAATTATATCTCACGTGATATTGTGAACGGATATACCTACAATCCTGAAACAGGCGTAAGAGATTATGAAGCAAGAAACGTAAGTGGAAATCTCAGAACTTACTACACATTTCAGGGAGCTAAATCTTTCGGTCCGGAAAATCATCAGTTCTCCGTAAGAGCAAATATCCAGTATGAGTTTAACCGTTACGCAAATCTTATCGGAGAAAACGGCCCGATAAATAAGCAGGTTGTCTATTCAAAAGGGTTCGG
>CAZOPN010000021.1:3650-33120 GCA_964581685.1 uncultured Sangeribacter sp.
TGGACATTCAAACTTCATGGATATGATCTGCTGAATCAGATGCATGAGTTCACGAATACGATTTCAGCTTCAGGACGAGTTCAGACATTTGTCAATACGCTCCCGCGCTATGTGATGCTGAGTGTGGCATATAAGTTCAACACAAAAAAACGGTAAATAAGAGACACTTTCAATCAAATACTTATGATATTTAGAAACCTTTTTTGGGGTGCTGTCCTTTTGACAGCCACCCCTTTTGTCAATGCCGGGAATTTTCCCGCTGAAAACGATCCGGGTGCATACCTGATGGTCTATTTTTCAGATTCAGACCATAGTCTGCATTATGCAATCAGTGATGACGGCTATTCTTTCACCGCGCTCAACGACAATAAGCCGATAATCGCCGGAGACACTATCGCCGAACAACACGGTATCCGCGACCCGCACATCTATCGCGGGCCGGATGGCAACTTCTATATGGCACTGACCGATCTCCATATCTTCGGCCAGAGGGAGGGACTGCGCGATTCACGCTGGGAGCGCCCCGATGAATATGGGTGGGGAAACAACCGTGGGCTCGTACTCATGAAATCATCCGACCTTATTAACTGGAACCACAACGTGGTGAGACTTGATAAACTATATCCTGATGAATTCGGAGAGATCGGATGCGCGTGGGCTCCTGAAACGATCTACGATCCGGCGGAGGAGAAGATGATGGTTTATTTCACAATAAGGACTCGCGGAGAAAAACTCGAAGGTGGGAAACCGGAAGAGAAAAAGACTCGCCTATTTTACGCCTATACCGACCCGGAGTTCACGACGCTCATTTCCCGGCCGGAACTGCTGTTTGAATATCCTGACCCCTCTGTTCAGGTGCTTGATGCCGATATCACTCCCCTTCCCGACGGGCGGTATGTCATGACCTACGTGGCTCAGGAAGGAAAATCAGGAATCAAAATGGCATTTTCCAACAGAATCAACGGAGGCTACGAATATCTCCCTGATTTTATCGATGTAGAGCCCAAAGCTTGCGAGGCGCCTAATGTGTGGAAACGCATCGGAGAAAACAAATGGGTACTGATGTATGATATTTTCAGTATTAATCCTCATAATTTCGGTTTTATCGAAACTTCGGATTTCAAGACTTTCACCCCTCTCGGACATTTTAATGAAGGAGTTATGAAATCCACTAATTTCACAAGCCCGAAACATGGGGCCGTGATACAAATAACAAAAGAGGAGGCCGAACGCCTTAAAAAAGCTTTTTGATAATATTCTTGAAAACATTGCTTCGGTATTTACGGTCTTCGTTTGGATCCGTAAATACCGAAGCAATGTTTTTTAAAGGACAAGCAGACAATGTCCGGGCCCCGTCATAAAAATGGAGACTAATTCCGATTGACCAGGCGAAGTATCATATCCTTGGTGATCTTTCCGACAATATAAATACCTGTAAAATTATTCATATTAGTCCAGCCTTTCCATCTCAATAACAGGATACGCTTTACATCATCACCCTTGCCATCACTTTCAACATACCAGGAAAATAACGAATCTCGCGAGCTCTGATAAGACATTTCCTGAAGTTTCTCATCCTTTACAATTTTTTTGATGATCTCATTAAAATCATTAATTTTAGTCACATCATTAACCTTAATTATCTCCACCATATCGAGATTCTCATAATTTGGAATCAAATCACGCGTGTCTTTTAAAGAACTGGATCCCGATATTGTCTGCCCCTTTATTGTATTAAGCATCGTGGAAGATAGATAAGTGTACTGGACTCCCTGATTGTCAGCAAACTTCTTGAACAGCGGCTTGGGCTCGCCGGCAGAGGCCGTCAGGCCCGTGACGAGAGCTACGAGTATGATTAAAAGTCTTTTCATAATATTGAGGTTTATTTATTTTTTTAATTACATTAATTATTTCGGAAAAATATCACGTAGAGAATTATTGATATCTTCTTTTATTCCCGGGCGATCATCAAAGATATCGTCGAAAGCAGCGGCCAAAATACATTCGGGCGTAAAACAATCGACACTATATCCCTGATCATTCATCTCCTCCTTTCGAAAAAGGGTTTTATCGTCGAGCACATCGGAAATACCGTTAGAAAGATCCTTAAAGATAGCCAATACTTCTTCATTGGCATCGCGTAGAGTGGTATTAATTTCCTCTTTCATCTCATTCGAAGCCATTTCGAATACGGCAAGTTCTTTATTTATCAATTCATCGGAGACCGATATCTCCAATTCTTCCGGTTTTTCTTTTCTCTCCTTTATTTCCGAAACGTAAGTTACGGGCTCCCTCTTATTATCAGGAATTTCCTTTATTTCAGAATTTTCTTTCCTTATTTCCTTTACCTGAGTCGAAGCATTAACTGCCATTCGGGGTTTGGCTGACAATCCCGACAGAGGCTTGGCAGACGCAGTAGAAACCGGTTTTGACGTATTTAGCACGGCGGGGGTAGCCGGAGACGTTACCTTTGCAAATTCAGGAGTTTGTCTATCAATGCGTCGTACATTGTATACGGCAGCAAACAGAAAAACAATCAGGGCAACAGCGGCAGCCGACCATAAGGCTGCAATCATTCTTCTTCGACCAAAACCTCTTCTACGCTTCTCCGGCAGAGCGGATAAGAACGCTTCAAGTTCCGCTTCTCCGCTACTTGCGCTTTCATCCGTAAATAAAAGCCCCTCTTCGGCCACAATATCTATTGAACCGATCATATATAATGAGGATATATCATCGTCCGAGATAATGAAGCCAATATCTTCTCCGGCCTGAAACAGTCTTGCAAACTTCAGCAGTTCATCTTCTTCCTGCCGTGTCAGATCTGCCTCATACCATCGCTTTATCAGTTCGTGAAGCCGTATATTATCCATATTTTTAATCATTTCATTTTTTTAATGCAATCCATCTATCTCTCATCTCCTTTCTTGCCCGAGAAAGGATAACCCTAACATTTTCGTGAGAAAGACCGGTAGCCTCTGCAATCTCGCTTGTAGAGAGGCCTGCCAGAGCATTAAGCTTGAGCACCCTTCTCTTACGTTCGTCAAGACCGGCAATAAGCCGTAACACCAATTCCAGTTCATCACGATTCTCCACCGAAAAGCTTTGATGATAACCTTGATCTCTATCAGCTTCTTCGACAGGAACCGAAATTTTCCTCGATCTTATCATCTGCATGGCACTGTTCCTTACAACAGCCAGACAATATCCCCTCACATTTTCAACCTCAAGAAGGCGCTCACGATTATTCCATAAACCTACATACGACTCCTGCAGACAGTCATGAACATCATTGTCATCGCATAAAATTCCCTTGGCACATGCGAACATGAGCCGGCTATGAGGCAACACGATATTCTTGAACTCTTCTTCTTTCATATACGGTTAAGGAGCCTCGGGCTCTTCGGAAACTGTTCCGGGAGGCAAAAATTCTTCCGTTCTTTATATTAGAGATGCAGTTGATTAAAAAATGTTACAACGAAAATGATTTTTTTATTAAGTAAGTTTCTTACATTACATTTATTTCGTTTATTATCGTTTAATTTTGAATACTTACTTATTTTTCAATACTTAGGCCGCGAATCATAAAATATTTGCTGCCTTAAGAAACAGGAGACCGTTTCACATTAGTTGTTACGGTCTCCTGTTACGTTAATGTGAAAGATTCTACATTTCTACTGCTTTTCTTCTTCTGTTTGCTCAGCTTCCTCCTCAGCAAATTTTGTAAACCCGTTTTCCACCAGAATATTATACCATGTGAAAAGCTTCTTTATATCTGAAGCATATACACGTTCACGATCGAAATCTTCTACGATCTTCTCAAAAGTGGAAGGGAGAGCCTTGGCTTCTACAAGAGCCTTCACATCAATCTTCTCTCCATTGCGACTTTCATAAACTTTGTCGAGAATGATTCCGAGAGGGGTGTCGCCCGATTCGGTATACATTGAGATATCACCAAGGGATACGACTTTATCGCGTGCATGAACCGGAAAACGGCGGCCCGTTCCGAGCTCTTCCACAATAAGCATACCTTTACCTCTCGAAATGATTTTAAACAGTCCCGGTTTTCCGGTGATTGATAATATTTCTCTTAACATAAATAATATATTATTTTTTGATATCTATACTTTCTAAAAAAGAATCGAGTGTGGAGAGAAGCGAAGTGCTGCCATCATTTGCAATAATTCTTACCTTCTCTGCCGAGAGACCCGAGAATTCGTTCAACTGAGCCTGCATACGGCTTTGCAAATCAGCGGCATCGATTCCACCACGCGCCATAGCCCTCCGGAACCTCAATTTATCATCTGCCTCTACAAGCAATATTTCCGAACATAGTCCGGCAAGACCGGAGCTGGCAAGTATGGCAGATTCAATAAACAATCTTTTGCCTCCTCTCAATTTAGCCCGTTTTACTACACCCGATATATCCTCTCTGACGGCAGAATGCACAAGATGATTGAGCAAATCCAACTTCTCCTTATCCGCAAAAACAATCTTTGCTATGCGGCGGCGGTCAAGACTGCCATCAGCTTTGATACAATCGTCACCCAAACCAACTTTTACTCCAAGTCGGATCTCCGGAGAATTTTCCATCAGTCGACGAGCCTCGTAGTCGCAGTCATAGACTGTTTCTCCCCTTAGACGGAGTATTCTCGACACAACACTCTTTCCCGCTCCGATTCCCCCGGTTATTCCTATCAGACGCATATTGATTTTTAATCTTTTACCAGAGTATATTCCACACTTACTGCCTGCAATTCAGGATTGACAATATAATCAGGGTGTGCTCCTATAATCAAAGGAAGCCGACTCGAGTCTTCAATACGTGTATCGGAATAATCAACAAGAATTTCGAGCGTATGGGAATCATCGTCATTAAAACGACTCATAGGTACATAATATGTAACAGGAACCTTTGTGGGAAACAGAAGAAGACTTTCTCCGGGAGGCACATTTCTGGCAGTTACAGTGACCATCTCCTCCTTTCTGACAAGGGGCTCGACCGGAATCACTACCGTAACCGATGCCGGAATCAGGCGTGTCCCGGAGATAGGTTCAAGCTTAACCTTTACTGTCGCAGTTTCGGAAAGATTCCGGCGAAGCACGGTCTCTGTATAAACTCTTGTGATCGTGTCAAGATTATTGGCATCTGAATAAACAATCACAGCCCTCTCCTCCGGCTGAGGAACTCCGGAAATAATATGGCCCGGAGCTGCTGAAGCATCTACACGAACCACAATGGGAACACGCTTTCCTCGGCTGGTAGTGTAACGCAGCCGCAACGAATCAATGGAACAGGAGGCTATCTGCGCCGCACTTCCAAACGTGTTACGCAGCCCTGAATTGAGATCTGAGCCTGTATAACGGAAAAGCCCTTCGCGCGCAAAATCCCGGAAATTGATCGTAAGCTGCGGATGATTCATAATAGCGTTACGCAACAGATTGGTGCCCTTATCTCGAAGCGTGACATGAATATCCTTTGGAGGATCGGTGATAAATACAACCGAATCAGGAACATTTTCAATCTTTAGTCTGACATCAAACGTTCGCGAAACATTATCGTTAAGGGCAATTACAAACCAGAAAACAGAAGCCGCAGCTACAAACGCAAGGAATATGAGCACTTCGTGAAATTTCGAAGATCTCTTAAGCCGACGCCATGTGCCGGAAATATTGAATTTCTTTATTTTCATGACATTCCTTACGTTATTCTTACTTCTTTTATTCCTGAGAATCCCCCTTCATATTTATATTATTCAATCGAGAACAGGGGGGTATCACAATAGGAAAATAAAAAAGGAGCTGAGCGTCCGGACGCAGGCTCCTTATATCTGTCAGTAACCGCTCCGGAGAGCTGACTTTTATTTTTTCTTGGGTTCTTCTTCAATCACAGGATAGATGGAACCTTTATCAAGCTTGAGACTTACTCCGGGAGCAACCTCCACGATTACAGTAAGATCTTTTATCTCCTTAATTCTTCCATGAATTCCACCGGCGGTGACAACCTTATCACCATTTTTCATGGCTTCGCGCTGACGCTTTATCTCTTTCTGCTTCTTGGACTGGGGGCGGATCATGAAGAAATAAAAAATCACAATCATCGCCACAATCATGAGCATACCGCTCCATCCACTTCCTTGTCCTGCTGCTTCCTGGAGAAGTATAATATTCAACTGATTCATCTTTGTATCTGTTTATTTATTTTTTGCAAATATAAGAAGTATTGCTCAATTTTCAGCAATTACTTCATAAAAATTATATTTCCGGGCGTACTATTACTTGTGTAAAATCCCTTTTTCACGAAGCCGGCTGATGATAGCGCCTAAAATTCCGTTTACAAAAGCGCCGCTTTTAGATGTGCTGTAGCTTTTGGCAATCTCAATATATTCATTGAGCGAAACAGAAAGCGGTATTTTAGGGAAATTGAGAATCTCGGCCAGTGCAGTCTCTATTATCACGACATCCATAAAAGCAAGACGATCACTTTCCCAGATGCGACGGTCGAGCGCTTCATCGATATAGCTACGGTATAGTTCCTTGTTTCTCATTACAGCTCGTAACAGATCTTTGCCGAAAGAAGCGTCCTCCTCATCCTTATATTGATCAAGAATAGCCTTGTTGCCTTCTCCCTCCGAAAGCTTGCGGAAAGTTTTAAGAACAAATGTGGATATTATTTCCAAGTCATCATTCCAAAAAACCGACTCTTCCTCAAGGGTCTCCAGGAAAGATGCATTATTGAGAATGACTTTTCTAAAGATATTACGCCAGAATTCTGCATCTGTTGAATTATCCGTAGCCGGCAAAGCCATGTAATCTTTGTAGATACTCGATTCAAGAATGGAATTTAATAACGATTCCATCATACGCGGATCTTCACGTAGCCACGATATCTTGTTGCGCTCAAGATAATTCAACACCTCGTCCGACCGCCGTATCTCCGATACAAGCGAATTTTCAACAAAACGCATGTCAGGATTGAGATCGGCATCCGACACAAGGAATTTATTCCGGTTATCATCTATCCGTCGTTCCTGCATCTCAGTGAGCTCAAGCGGGAGCGCAAGAAGTCGGAAATAAAGCTCACGTGCCTTATCAAGACTTTTCTTCAATTCCTGCTCCACTCCGGCACCACTGTCGTGCGACTCCATGAAGTTGGAGAAAGTAGCGTTCATGAGTGCAACCATACGATCTACACCCTTAAGACTGTAATTCTCCCTTTCCTGAATCTTTACCCTTACCAGCGGATCGTTCATTATTATGATTCGGAAAATATCATTCCATACAAAACCGGCAACCCCGGTTTCGTCAGCTGAATCCTTGAGAAAATTCTTGTAAAGACCCGACTCCTTGATCTTGTCGGAAACATCATCTATTATCCCGGCAAACGGAAAGCCTTCCGAACCATATTTTACAAGCAACGATCTTATCTGATCGTCAGCCTTAATACTTCTGATAAAACGTGTCTCCTCAAGAGGTCGGCCTCCTCCGCGCCGGCTTATGGAAGCAGCTATTCGCTCCATAAGAACGAGCATGTCAAGATACAATGAATAGGCAAAACGCTTCTCCTTCGTGGGAGCGCCGGGCATACTCTCTATTGAGAATCTTTTCTGAACCAACAAATGGGAATAAAGTATCTGCACTACTTTAGTCCGGATCAATACTCTGTTTATCATCTTTGCTTTATGAACTTCGGCCTATGCCGTTTCCGGTTGCAAAATTACGATTTTTAACGCATCCTGCCAAATATAAAGGCTCATTCAAAAAAATTGAATCTTCCTTTAGGCTTGCGCGCCGCATTCCTTACGCTGCCTGACGGCTTCATACATCATCACACCGGCAGCTACTGAAACATTCAGCGAGCCTATATGTCCCAGCATTGGAATGGCAGCAAGGTCGTCGCAAAGACGCAAGACTGCATCAGAAATCCCCGTATCCTCACTTCCCATCACGATCGCAACAGGAACCGTAAAATCAGCATCGGTATAATCAGACGCGCCTTTCTCGGTTGCTGCCACAATTCTATAACCGTTCTCCTTAAGAAGCTTAATCGCAGAAACCGTATCTTTCTCCCTGCAAACCGGAACGTAAAACAATGCCCCTGCCGAAGTCTTTACGGCATCTGCCGTGACTGAAACGCTATTACGTTCCGGAATCACAATGGCATCAAATCCGGCACAATCAGCCGTTCTTCCTATCGCCCCGAAATTGCGGGTGTCGGTGAGTCCGTCAAGAACGATAATTTTCGGATTTCTCCCCTCTTCATAAAATAAGGGAATCAGATTCTCAAGTTTATGATAGGCAACCGGTGAAAGAAGTGCAATTGCGCCCTGATGATTTTTCATCGTTATACGGTTGAGTTTTTCAACCGGCACTCTTTGTACGGGCACTCCGAATTCTCTCGCTTTCTCAAGAAGCTCGCGAGCCAAATCTCCGCCAAGTTCTTTCTTAACGAGCACCTTGTCAATATCCTTACCGGAATCTATAGCTTCAATTATCGCCCGGATTCCAAAAACGTATTCATTCTTTTTTCTTTCCATCTTTTCTTTCAGAATATTCAGGTTCTAAAGACCAAGCAAATGGCGGGCATTCTCTAATGCCGCCTCTCCGATGCTGCTGCCTGAAATCATGCCGGCTATCTCCCTGATACGCTCATCTGTCGAGAGGGCCCTGACGTGCGTAATGGTGCGGTCAGCCGAGTCGGTCTTATACACCTTGAAATGACTTTTTCCCTTTGCCGCAACCTGAGGAAGATGGGTAATAGCCATCACCTGCATTGCTTCTCCCATACTCACCATCATGGCTCCCATCTTATCGGCTATATCTCCCGAAACTCCGGTATCAACTTCATCGAAAATAATCGTAGGAAGATTCATCTTGTCGGCCAACAAACCTTTCATCGTTAGCATCAGACGTGAAATTTCTCCTCCGGAAGCACTTTTTGAAACCGGAGAAGGCACCTGATTCTTATTGAATGCGCACACAAATTCAACCTTGTCGCGTCCTGTTGAAGATATTTTTCCTTCTGAGAAAACAACATCAAAATTCATATTGGAGAGTCCCAGAGGACGCGCCGTATCATTGATCTGTTGCGCAAAGATAAGAGCCCCCTGACGACGTGATTCCGACAATTGTTCAGCAAGAGTTTTGAGTCTGTGTGCCACGCCACGCGCCTCCTTCTCCAATTCTGGCAACTCGGAATCGCCCCCCTCAATCATTGCCAATCGACTGCAGACATCCTCATAAATATCCGGCAGTATATCTGCATCTGCAACCTTAAAAGTTTTCATTGCATCGTAATAGGCATCGATTCGTGTCCCGAGTTTCGACAAGGTCGCCGGGTCAGCCTCAACTTCCGAAGCATACTCCTCCACTGTCTCATAAAGATCCTTAAGCTCTATCAACACAGCCTCAAGTCGAGAACTGATTGAAGAGGGAGAATCATTATCCTCTCCCCCGAAAAGTGTGAAATCAATACTGTCTGAGGAAGATAATGCCCTGGAAGTAAGATCCGTAGCACCTCCATCGGAAGTTGAAAGGAAAGCGGCCATTTCCCGAAGTCGCTCCCTGATCTCATCGGCATCACTCAACATCTCGAATCTCTTCTCTATTTCAGCAAGTTCTCCCCTACGCGGCTTAAGCTTGTCAAGCTGTTCGCGCCGGAATAAAAGATAATCTTTATCAGCAGATGCCTTCTCAATCTTTTCCTTAATTCTCTTTATTTTATTCCTTAAAGAGACGTATTTTTCAAACTCGTCTTTATAATCTTTTCTCAGTTCATCATTCTGTGAAAAAAGATCGATTATTTCAAGCTGTGCCTGCGGATCGGCAATTCTCGCATTGCTATGCTGACTATGAATGTCTATAAGACGTGGAGTAAGATCGGAGAGCAAAGTAAGGGTAACAGGACAATCATTTACAAAAACACGCGATCGACCGTTGGCAGCAATCTCCCGACGGATTATTACCTCTCCGTCATTCCAGTCAAGATCATTCTCGTCAAAATAGTGACGGAAGTCATCTCCGAGGTCGGAGAATGTAGCTTCAACAATAGCCTTTGAACTACTGTCAGCTATCACCTTCGTATCCGCCCTTCCTCCCAAAAGCAGAGAGAGGGCACCGAGCATAATTGATTTTCCGGCTCCCGTTTCGCCGGTTATGATAGTCAGGCCTGAATCAAATTCAAGATCAAGACTGTCGATCAAAGCATAATTCCTTATTGATAATTTCTTTAGCATCTATCGGGTCTCCGGATTTTTAATCTTGTCAAGGCGCTCCGATTCCGTTGGATAAACGGGCTGAAGGAGATCATAGACAGTCTCACGCTCAGTCTGAGGAGCTTTTGAATAGACATTTACCAGTTCATCAAGTTTTGAATCGCGGAAAAGTGAAAGAGCCACCGACATCGGAGCGTTTGAAGCAATTGTCTTAATTTCCTTAAGCGATTCTGTTATTACGGCTCTTCCCTTGTCAGGACTCGTTACCATCTCATCAAGACCGCGACGATGATAATCATAAAGGAGCTTGCGGATGCCGGAGGTATTGGAATCGGTATATGAGGAAAGCACCGCCGCGCGGTTCTTTGTATCTTCAAACGTACGCCATCCTACTTCTCCACTCGACTGCGCCATCTGCACGATTTGTGCAGCCCGCTCATAGAATGGCTGGCCTCCATTGGGCGAGAAACTGTCGAAATCGATCGCCATGAACAGATAGGCATAAAAGTTAAGGATTGCCGTAAGGTTATTGTCGAATGAATTCTCGTTAAATACAAGAGGATCTCCATCGCGATATTCAAACTCCACTTTAGAATCTCTGAAATTAAAAAGTGTCGTGGTATAACTGCTGTTATAGACAGGGCGCGAAAGCTGCATCTGAAGATCACCCTTTATGCGGTCGTCATTATATTCGGAAACTGTCAGATAAATCCGACACTCTATTTTTTCATTTGGCGAGAAAGTGGCATTGCTGAATTTAGTCTCATTCATGTATGTCGTCATCGATTCCTGAAGGCTTTCGAAAACACTTTTATTGGTTCCCTCCACTTTCTGAGAATTAACCTCCACTACACATTTTAGCTCCTGAGCGGCTCCTGTAAGTGTGATCAGTAAAAAAACGGCAAGTAACAGAATCTTTCTCATCTACAAATCTATCCTCCTTTCTCTTCCTATCTAAGTATATTCTATATTATTTCAAGAGGTAGCCTCCGGTTCTCCCATATCAACGGTTGAAATATTACAAAGCCGAATCATGTTGCTCCATATAGTAGCTGAGAATAGAGTCAATGATATCTCGGGCCACCTCCCGTTTGTTTTTAAGATCAAATGTGAGTTCTACACCGTCAGAGCGAAGAATGGTTATCTTATTGGTATCTGTACGGAATCCGGCACCGGGATCATTCAGGGAGTTAAGGACTATCATATCCAGATTCTTCGAACGTAACTTTCGGAGAGCATTTTCATGTTCATTATCGGTTTCGAGAGCAAATCCAACAAGAATACGTCCATTTTTCTCCACATCCCCGGCTGCGGCAGCGATATCCGGATTACGTTCAAGCTCAATCACCAGTTTGTCCTGCCCTTCACGTTTTATTTTATTACCGCTTCTCCGAGCAGGACGATAGTCGGCCACGGCTGCCGCAAAAATGCAAATATCATTCTCACGGAGTGTATCCATAACTGCCTTATGCATCTCAACGGCACTTCTGACATTGATTCTACTCACTCCGGCAGGAGTCTCTAAAGAAACCGGGCCGGCAACCAGTGTTACCTCCGCACCTCTTGATGCACATTCTTCGGCAATTGCAAAACCCATCTTTCCGCTTGAATAGTTACCGATATAACGCACGGGATCTAACTCTTCGTATGTCGGACCGGCCGTAATAAGCACTCTTTTCCCGTTCAGATCGCCCGAACGCCTGAAATAATCCTCGATTCGTTCAACGATGCGTTCCGGCTCTTCCATACGGCCCTTTCCGGTTAGGTGACTGGCAAGTTCACCGGCCGGAGAATCGATAATTTCCACACCGTCATCGGCGAGCCGGCGAAGATTACGACGTGTGGAGGGATGAGCAAACATATCAAGATCCATTGCCGGAGCTATCATTACATGTTCCTTAGCTGAAAGATAGGTTGTAACAAGCATATTGTCGGCAATTCCGTTAGCCATTTTCCCGATAGTGCTGGCTGTGGCGGGCGCAATTATCATAAGATCAGCCCATAGTCCCAGATCGACATGACTATGCCACTCTCCGGTATTTGCAGTGAAGAACTCGCTTATCACAGGGCGTCCGCTCAAAGCCGAGAGAGTGACGGGAGTGATGAATTCCTTTCCGGAAGGAGTTATCACAACCTGCACTTCTGCTCCTTTCTTCACCAGCAGACGAAGAAGCATAGCTGACTTGTAAGCGGCAATACCTCCCGTGATTCCCAAAATTATGTGTTTACCTTTCAGCATACCGCCATTTATTTTTAACCCTTATTTCTTATGCGCCTCAGCATAAAGCCGCGTTATCACATCCTTGGTGTTCTTAGCGAAATCTCCCTGCATCATCCACGCATAGAAGGAAGGCTCCCGACGAAAAACGTCAATAACACTCTTCCCTTTATGCTTACCGAAGTTAAAGACCGGCCTTTTCTTATCGTCAAGGACAATTCGAGCTGCCAGATCAAGGCTTCTACCGGATGAGGAGAATTCTGCCAGCATCTCAACATCGTTTTTCAATTCATCGTATCGGTCAAGCTGGCTCATCAGCACCTCATACGTTGCTCTGGTATCCGCAAGGGCAGAATGCGCGTCCTCAAGATTCTTTCCACAATAGAATTTATATGCAGCGACAAGAGTGCGCTGTTCCATTTTGTGAAAAATATTCTGAACATCGATAAATCGTCGGCCACTGATATCAAAATTCATCCCCACTCTGTTAAATTCCTCTATCAGCAAAGGGACGTCAAACTTATTGCTGTTATAGCCGGCTATATCGCACCCTTCAAAAATCTCCATCAGCGATTTAGCTACCTGACGAAACGTAGGAGCATCTTTCACATCCTCATCGGTGATATGATGGATTGCCGAGCTTTCGGCCGGAATAGGCATCTCCGGATTCAGACGACGCGTCTTGCTCTCATCAGTGCCGTCTGGATATACTTTTATATAACTGAATTCCACAATACGGTCGCGAGTGATGTTGGTGCCGGTGGTCTCCAGATCGAAAAAGATTAGCGGACGGTTAAGATTAAGCTTCATTTAATTTACTCTATCTGTTTAGTTTCTATAGACTCAGGCAATCAGAGCACCTGCATAGGCATCTGGATAATCACAATATTCTCATTCTCTTTCTGAATGAGCGGAGTGTAGATACACGGATGTGCCGGATCGGAAAGCTTCAATAAGACAGTCTCATCCGAGAGACTGTTTAGAATCTCGATCATGAACTGTCCGTTAAAACCGATAGTCATGCTGTTTCCGGAGTAGGAACAGCTTACACGCTCTTCTGCTGATGTCCCGTAGTCATAATCCTGCGATGCGAGGTGAATCTCATCCGGTTCGGTTTCAAGCACAATCAGACTTGAAGATTTGGCGGCGCATAGCGTGACACGACGCAACGCAGTCAGTAAGGCAACGCGGTCTACGGTAATTTCAAACGGATTATTCTCCGGAATAACACGGTTGTAATTAGGATAATTCCCTTTTATGAAAGCACAGGAAAGCTCATAATCTCCAAATTCAAAGAAAGCACCTTTTGAATCAAACCGCATCCTCACATCGGGAGTATCCTTCCCGATAATGCTTTTAAGTATTGCAGATGGCTTGGCGGGCAGAATGAACGAAGTTGCAAATCCGGGATGAATTTCCGAATTAATGTATCTTACCAGCTTATGCGTATCCGAGCTGACAAAAGTGATATCATTCTCATGAATATCCCAGTAAATACCGGTCATTATAGGGCGGACAACTTCCGTGGCAGCCGCATAGAGTGTATTGTCAATACCTTTCTGAATCACACCTGCTGGAAGCAAAAGTTCACGAGTGTCTTCCCCACTATCTTTTCTTGCAGGATATTCAGCAGCATCAACACCCATGAAGTTGAAATGGCCGTTAAGGAATCTGATATCAATTTCCTTTGTCGAATCATTAATATAGAATGTGACAGGTTGGTTTGAAATCTCCTTTACAATTTCAAGCATACGCTTTGCTGAAACTGCAATCTGACCATCGCCCTCGCTTCCGGTCACATCAATATATGCGGTAAGCACATTTTCCTGGTCGCTGCCGGTGATGCTGAGTCTGTCTCCCTCTACCTTGAGAAGAAAGTTATCGAGGATCGGCAGAGCGTTCTTTGAATTTATCACTTTGCTAACAGCCTGAAGCTGCTGCTGGAAGTCTTTTCCCGATACGTTAAATTTCATATTTATTTTCTTTTTCTGCTTTCATAAAGTAGAGAATCGGGAATTTACCCCGCACAGACCGGCAAATGCCGGAATCTCTAATTTGCAAATATAGTTATTTTAAATATTCATTCAAAATTAACAGCCGCAAAAAAATATTAATAACTCCCGCAAAAGTGTGACAAAAGTGTAGCCCTCCGACAACGTCGTCCCTATGGGCGTATCATAAAAAAACCCGTGGGAGAAAACGCTTCTCCTCACGGGCTCTCAATTCTATGAAAAAGCAAATTTCTTATGCCTGTTCGTCATCTTCTTTGATTACATCGAATTCGATATCGGCAACCACGTCCTTATGGAATTTTATGGACGCAATATAAGAACCGACAGCTTTAACGGTATCTTTAATGAAGATGATCTTACGATCTACAGTATGTCCCTGTTTCTCAAGAGCCTCTGCGATCTGAACAGGGCCTACAGAACCGAAGATTGTGCCGGAAGCACTTGTCTTCATCGGGATAACGAGTTTAACGCCTTCGAGAGCAGCAGCAGCAGCCTCAGCCTCTTCACGAATCTTGGCGATCTTATGGGCACGCTGTTTCTGATCTTCTGCAAGCTGCTTAAGAGCAGCATTTGAAGCTATAATTGCCATTCCCTGGGGGATAAGGTAGTTACGGCCATAACCGTCTTTTACCTCAACCACATCATCCTTATAACCCAAGCTGGCTACATTTTCTTTAAGTATTACTTTCATCTTTGTTGCTGTTTTCAGGTTAAAAAAATGATTATTTCATCAAGTCGGTTACGTAAGGAAGAAGAGCGAGATGACGGGCGCGTTTTACAGCCTGTGCCACACGACGCTGGAATTTGAGAGAAGTTCCTGTAATACGGCGAGGAAGAATCTTACCCTGCTCATTGAGGAATTTCTTCAGGAATTCAGGATCCTTGTAATCGATATATTTGATTCCACTGCGTTTGAAACGGCAATATTTCTTTTTCTTTGTATCAACCGACAGAGGGGTAAGATAGCGGATTTCGTTGTTTGCTGCCATGATTATGCCTCCTTTGTTTCTGCTTCGGCAACAGCCTCGGCGGGTTTCTCATTTGCTTTGCTTGCTCTCAGTTTTCTGCGCTTTTCTGCATATTCAACCGCATATTTATCGAGACGGAATGTCAGGAAGCGGAGCACTCTCTCATCGCGACGGAAGGCTGTTTCAAGCTTCTTAACGATTGTAGGCTCTGCCGTGAATTCCAAAAGCACGTAGAAGCCGGTCGACTTCTTCTGGATGGGATAAGCGAGTTTACGCAGACCCCACAACTCTTCATTAACGATCTCTGCTCCGTTCTGAGTGAGAACGCCTTTGAATTTTTCTACCGCTTCCTTCATCTGGTCGTCAGACAAAACGGGAGTTAAAATGAAAACGGTTTCGTAATGATTCATACGTTTCGTTAATTATTGATTTATTTAAAATTTAAAATTGCGGCGGTTTCACCAATTCCGCAAAACCGCCGCAAAATTAATAATTATTTTTCATTCCTGCAAATCGTCAGAATCAATAGAGATAGTCTTTGATCTGCTCAGGCTGGAAGTTACCGATGAAATCAGCATGTTTGGCCACCTCTGCCTGTCCATATTTCACAAACACATGAAGAGAACGACGGAAATCGGCGTTGCGCTGTGTATCGTCGAGAAGGAGATATCCCATTACGATATATCCGGCCATCTCAACAAGACGACGTGCCATGAAATCATGGAAGGCCGGCTCATTGACACCATTCACTTTTTCTACGGCAGCAACATATTGCTGTGTCATGAAATCAAGCATACTCTTTACACTTTCATCCTCAGCCACAACTTCTTTGGCAGCCTCAGTCTTGATCCAGTCAAGATATGTGCCTGTGGTGACATGGCGTATTGCAGCCACCACCTGCAACTGGGTTGTTCCTTCATAAATCGAAGTGATACGGGCATCGCGATAGATCTGCTCGCATGCATAATCCTTCATAAAGCCGGAACCACCGTGAATCTGGATACAATCGTAGGCATTCTGATTACAGAATTCAGAAGTCATTCCTTTTGCAAGAGGAGTGAACGCATCGGCCAGACGGCTATAATACTTAGCCTCTTTCTTCTCGTCGAGTTCAAGCTTGCGCTCTTTTGCGATATCATCATAAACCTTATACATATCCACGAAGCGTGAGCATGCATAAAGGAGTGTCCGGCTGGCATCGAGTTTGGCTTTCATAAGAGAAAGAATCTCCGCAACGGCCGGGAATTCGATAATGGCTTTACCGAACTGCTTACGCTCGCGGGCATATTGGAGAGCCTCTCTATAGGCATGCTCGCTGATACCGACACTCTGAGCAGCGATGCCGAGGCGGGCACCGTTCATCAGAGCCATCACATATTTGATAAGGCCCATTCTACGGCTACCGACCAGCTCGGCAGGAGCATCTTTATATACCAACTCACATGTCGGACTACCCTTGATACCCATCTTATTTTCGATACGGCGCACATTCACTCCGCCATTACGCTTATCATAGATGAACATCGAAAGACCACGACCATCTTTTGTTCCTTCCTCAGAACGAGCAAGTACCAGATGGATATCGCTGTCACCGTTTGTAATAAAACGTTTCACACCGTTAAGCACCCATGAGCCGTCTTCTTTCTGCGAAGCCTTGAGCATTACCGACTGCAGATCGGAGCCCGCATCAGGCTCGGTCAGGTCCATCGACATTGTTTCTCCGGCACAAACACGCGGAATATATTTAGATTTCTGATCCTCATCGGCAAACTCATAGATAGTCTCTGCACAATCCTGGAGACCCCAGAGATTTTCGAATCCGGCATCAGCACGGCTCACCATATCGGCCGCCATGATATAAGGAGTGATCGGGAAATTGAGACCACCGAGACGACGGGGCATCGACATTCCCATCAGGCCTGCTTTGCGGCAAGCATCAAGATTTTTCTTTGTTCCCTCCGCATAAATCACGCGACTGTTTTCGACACGCGGACCATTATGATCCACATCCTCGGCATTGGGAGCTATCACATCGCCACACAATGTTCCGACGATATCGAGCACACGGTCATAACTGTCCATGGCGTCCTCAAAGTCCTGAGGAGCATAATCGTACTTGTCGGCGTCGGCGAAATTACGTTCTTTGAGTTCAACAATCTTTTTCATCATCGGATGCTCCAGATGATGCTTGAGTTCGGGATTGTCTGTATAGAAATTAGCCATTATTTCGAATTCTTTTTATAATACTTGATGAGTTTGGGAACAACGTCTTCCATCTTGCCGGTAATAACATAATCGGCAATAGTATTGATGGGAGCCTCCGGATCGGTATTGATCGAGATGATGATAGAAGAATCCTGCATACCGGCAATGTGCTGAATCTGACCCGATATACCGCAGGCGATATAAAGTTTCGGACGGACGGTAACACCGGTCTGACCGATCTGGCGGTCATGATCAACCCAGCCGGCATCTACTGCCGCACGGCTTGCTCCGACTTCACCACCAAGAACATCAGCCAACTGCTGGAGCAGCTCGAAATTTTCCTTACTGCCTACACCATAACCTCCGGCTACTACTATAGGAGCACCTTTGAGATTTACCTTAGACTTCTCGACATTACGGTCGATAACCTCGACTACAAAATCTTCAGGACTGGTATATTTATTAACATCGAGATCAACTACCTCTCCGACATAGTTGGAGTCTCTGACCTCTTTTTTCATCACACCCTCGCGAACTGTAGCCATCTGCGGGCGACAATCGGGATTAACAATCGTTGCAACGATATTTCCTCCGAAGGCCGGACGAATCTGATAAAGCAGATCTTTATATTCCTTTCCGGTCTTGGGATCAGTATGATCACCGATTTCAAGAGAGGTACAGTCGGCTGTCAGACCGCTGTGAAGAGCCGACGATACACGCGGACCAAGGTCGCGTCCTATCGATGTTGCGCCCATAAATGCGATGCGGGGCTCTATCTCCTTGAATAAATTTATGAGTATCGAGCTGTGGGGAAGAGATGTATAGGGATAAAGTTTCTTATCCTGAACCTTGTATACTCGGTCTACACCGTAGGGAAAGATCTGTTTTTCGATATCTTTAAGATTATCGCCAGCCACTACGGCTTCGAGTTTGATTCCGAGTTTATCGGCAAGCGCGCGACCTTTTGTGAGAAGTTCAAGGCTCACGTCGGCAATTTTGCCATCCTCGTATTCGCAATAAACTATCAGATTATTCTTGTCTGTTGCCATTTTAGATATGTTTTAGCCGATGGTATGGTTGGCGATTAATTCTTTGATAAGCGATTCGAGTTCCTCATCGTTATTTTCTACACGACGAGCATCCTTAGCGGTAAATACTACGTTCTCGATTCCTTTCACTTTTGTGGGAGAGCCGGCAAGACCGCACTGAGAAAGGTCGGCCTCTACAGTCTCTGCACTCCATTCTCCGATATTGAGATAAGGACGCTTACCGATAAATTCTTTTTTCTTTTCATCGGCAGCCACTTCAGAAGGAACAGCTGCATATTTATATTTCTGAACGTTGCGTGCGTTGCGGGGACGACACTCATCAGCACTGCCGTTTACAGTGATAACAAGAGGGAGCGGAGCCTTTACAGTTTCCACGCCGGTTTCAATACGACGCTTTACTGTTGCTTTGCCGTTTTCTACCGAGATAATATCCTCGGCATACGTTACCTGAGGAAGTTTAAGCTTCTCTGCAATCTGCGGACCAACCTGTGCCGTGTCTCCATCGATAGCCTGACGGCCACCGATAATCAGATCATACTCTCCGATTTTCTTAACAGCTGCGCTCAAGGCGTAAGAAGTTGCGAGCGTGTCGCTTCCGGCAAATGCCCGGTCTGAAAGCACGATACCGCCATCGGCACCTCTGTACATACCCTCACGTACGATTTCTGCCGCACGCGCCGGACCCATAGTAAGGATAGTAACCTTGGTTCCGGGATACATCTCCTTGAGCTTCAAAGCCTGCTCCAGCGCATTCAGGTCTTCCGGATTGAAGATTGCCGGAAGCGCGGCGCGGTTGATCGTGCCATCTTCCTTCATGGCGTCTTTCCCAACATTACGTGTATCGGGAACCTGTTTCGCCAGTACGATGATGTTCAAACTCATAATATTATTTGTTTTCGTTTTTACACATTTTGTGCAAAGTTAATAAAAATTTCTCAAAACTGCTCAAATTTTGTAAATATGCGCATTTTTTATAAATTTGTTGTGCGTATTAAATTCATACGCTTCGAACCGTGAGAAAACTTATATTTATTCTTTTATCTCTCTTTTCAACAGGTGCCGCCATAGCACAAACTGCCGAAGAGCTTATCGAAAGAGGCTATGAAGCTTACCTCGACTATGACTTTGAAAAAGCCGGAGCCGACTTTGCCGCCGCACGCAAGAAGTTGAAGAAAGCGTCAAATCAAACCCTCGAAGAGTATTCACAACGTCTCGAAACGGCTGAATCCTTTCTTGAACGCGTAGAGAAAATTGTCGTAATCGACAGTATTACCGTGCCTAAAGCCGATTTCTTCAAAAATTATAAAATTCCGGCATCCTCCGGATCACTACGTGGAGCAGAGGCCCTTCCGGTACGCGCCGATGACGTAGACTTCGTGTTTACAAACGAAGGTGAGGATTTTAAGATGTGGGCGATGCCTGATTCAACAGGAAATTTTTCAATCTTCGAATCTATCAGGCTTACCGACGGATCATGGCAGACTCCTACCCAAACTCCCGATCTTCTCAATGGAGGAGGAAACGCTCGGTTTCCTTTCATGATGGCTGACGGCGTCACTTTATATTATGCTTCCGACGGAGATGATTCAATCGGCGGATACGATATATTTGTCGCCACAAGAGATGCTTCTGACGGCGAATACCTCCAGCCACAAAACATCGGAATGCCTTATAACTCTCCTTTTGATGACTATCTGCTGGCTATCGACGAACTCAACGGTGTCGGATGGTGGGCAACCGACCGGAATCAGTTGGGAGATGATCTCACAATATATGTCTTCATTGTAAACGACCTTAGGAAGAACTATCCGGCTGATGAAGAAGAGATAATTTGTTTCGCAGCCATTGACGACTATCACGCCACATGGAATCCTGACGAAGATTACACTCCCCTTCTCAATGAGATACGTGCCATAAATCCTGAGTCTGCTCGTAAAAAAGCTGACTTCCATTTCCCGGTGAAAGGCGGGAAAGTATATACTTCTCTCGATGATTTCAGCTCCAACACACAGAAAACAGCGATGAAAAGATATCTTGAAGCTGAGAAAGCACTTAAGGATGAAGAAAACAAACTTGGGGAAATGCGGCGGAAATATGCCGCAACATCTTCCACAACGATAGCGGCACGAATTCGAGAACTTGAAAGCAAGATTGAACAGACAAGAGTCTCTGTTGAAAAAATGCGTAGTGATGTTTATAAAACGATGAAAGAATGATTTCATTTTCGATTGCTCTCGCCATCCTTATTCTCGGGTATTTCATTTACGGACGTTTTGTCTCCCGAATTTTCGGGCAGGATCCCAACCGTATAACCCCGGTCCATACCCACGCCGATGGTGTGGATTATGTGGAACTTCCGACATGGAAGATTTTCTTAATACAATTTCTGAATATTGCGGGTCTCGGACCTATTTTTGGTGCCATAATGGGTGTGATGTATGGGCCGGCAGCTTTTCTTTGGATTGTTTTCGGAACAATCTTTGCCGGTGCTGTCCACGACTATATGTCGGGAATGTTATCACTTCGCAACGATGGCGCTTCACTGCCTGAAATAGTGGGCTCACAATTAGGAAACAAGATTAAGAACGTGATGCGCGTGTTTGCTCTCCTGCTGATGATTCTTGTAGGAGCCGTTTTCGTATATAACCCCGCGGATTTACTTTCCATGATAACCCCGGAGAGTTTCGACAAGCTTTTCTGGGTAATAGTGATTTTCGCATATTATATGCTTGCCACACTCCTGCCTGTGGATAAAGTGATAGGCAAGCTCTATCCGATATTCGGAGTCGCCCTTCTATTTATGGCTCTTGGAATCATAGCCATGCTCTATATCCATTTTTCAGACATGCCTGAAATTTGGGACGAATTTTACAACCACAAACCTGATCCGGAGGCAAATCCGATTTTCCCGATGATGTTTGTTTCGATAGCCTGTGGCGCTATTTCCGGTTTTCATGCCACTCAAAGCCCGATGATGGCTCGCTGTCTGAAAAGTGAGCGATATGCCCTGCCGGTATTCTATGGAGCAATGGTAACCGAAGGAATCGTGGCTCTTATTTGGGCTGCCGCAGCCATAGCTTTTACCGGAGGATATTCCGGGCTTCAGGAAGCTATAGGAACCGGAAGTCCTGCCATTCTCGTAGACAATATTTCCCGGACATGGCTCGGTACGTTCGGAGGGATACTGGCGATTCTGGGTGTGATTGCCGCCCCGATTACATCCGGCGATACAGCCCTACGGTCCGCACGCCTGATTGCGGCAGATTTTCTGAATGTAAAGCAACGACAGATTGCAAAACGTCTGCTTATCTCCATCCCTATTTTCATACTCTGCTTCATCATCATGCTTATGCCTTACGATATGTTATGGCGATATTTCGCATGGTGTAATCAGGTGCTTGCCGTGTTTACTCTTTGGACCATTACTGTCTATCTCGCAAAAAACCGCAAAGCATATATCATAACATTGATTCCGGCGCTTTTCATGACAATGGTAACAGTCTCCTATATTTTCTTTGCTCCGGAAGGTTTCGGGGCCCTGACCGACTCTCTCTGGGGATATAGGATATCTTACGAATTCTCTATGGCTGCCGGGGCCGCAGTATGTCTGACTTTCTTATTCCTTTTTGTCAAATTTCTACGGCAGAACAATACAACTTCATCCAATAAAATTATCAATTGCAGATGACACCGGAAGAAATCATTGCTCTGGCTCGTTCGGAGAAGAACCACAATTTCCATTCCCACACACAGTATTGCGACGGCCGGGCTACAATGGAAGAAATGTCATCGGCAGCTGCGGAACAAGGAATGAAACTTTGGGGTATTTCTCCTCATTCTCCAATTTGTGTGGAATCACCGTGCAACATGACAAAAGAGCAAGTCGAGCCGTTTCTGAATGGCGCGGACATACTGAAAAACCAACATGAGGGGAAAATGAAAGTGTTCACTGCAATGGAAGTAGATTTTATAAGTAGGGATTTCGGCCCGCATATTGACTATTTTCAAAATCTTCCTCTCGATTACCGCATTGGTTCGGTGCATTTTGTTCCGACGCAAGAGGGTGTGCCTGTAGATTGTGATGGGAGTGCGGATCGTTTCTTACGTTATCTTCATGAAATTTATCACAATGATCTTAGATATGTGGTAGAAAAATATTTTGAGCATGTTCTGACAATGATAGAACTCGGTGGCTTTGAAATTCTTGGCCATTTTGATAAAATTGCAGGGAATGCCTATGCCGCCGATCCGGAGATTGAAAATAATTCATGGTATGAGGCCTTTATTGACGATGTGATAAGGCAAGCGTCATACAAAGGGTTGGCCATCGAAATTAACACAAAAGCTCTCGCTGATCGCAATAGGTTCTATCCTTCTCAAAAATGGTGGCAGAAAATGAAAGATGCCGGAATTGAACCTATCTTCAATTCAGATGCGCATTATCCGGAGAAAATAAGATCCGGAAGAGAGGAAGCCATGGAAATATTTTATGAAAATACACGGAAAAATTGATTTTTTCTTTTGTAAAATATGAAAAGACTTCTTGTGATATGCGATGGAATGGCTGATGAAGAGATTCCCGCTCTAAAAGCCAGTCCACTTGAATTTGCCAAGACACCGGCGATGGATTTTCTTGCAGCAAAAGGAAAGACAGGACTTATCGCTACTATTCCTGAAGATGCTTATCCGGGAAGTGAAAATGGAATTCTAACAATACTTGGATACGGATATGATGAACTTCCGGGAGGCAGAGGCGCTTTAGAAGCCTCCGGCCTTGATATAGAACTTTTAAATGGAGAAGCAGCAGGCAGATATAATCTTCTTGAAAAAGCGAACTTTGATTATCTTAAAAACTCTCTCCCCCAACTCCGATTTCATCCCTTTACAAAATCAGGGGGACTCGTAACGGGACCGGCAAAAATTCTTGAAGAGGCGTCAAGACATTCCCCTATTCAAGAATCACTTAAAATATGGAGTGTATCAACTCCGGCTCTCTTCAGGCCGCTTAGAGAAATTCATTTAAAAAAAGATGAAGACAGGGGTGTTTCTTCTCCAATAATAATATGTTATGTTCCGCTATTAAGAGGCATTGCCAAAGCTACGGGAGTAGATTTCAAAATTCCATCGGGAGCCACAGGCAGAGACGATACCGACTACAAATCAATAGCATATCAAATGATTAATGCACTCGATAGGCATGATTTTGTTGTGGTGCATATCGAAGCATGCGACTATCTGTCACACCAACTTGATTCATACGGGAAAGTAAAGGCAATAGAGAGGATTGACCGCCACATCATCACTCCGGCATTGGAGAGAGCCATGAAGGATAAAAACATTGATATCATCGTTTTACCCGATCATTACTCCCTTTCTACCCAAGGCCGACATAATGCTCTCCCCGTTCCCGCCTTATTGTTTAATAAAAATATCGAACCGGACCGCTCTCGGGTCTTTAGTGAGAAAGAGGCGGCTAACGGCTCGTTAAGAAATATAGATGATCTATATGGCTGAAAGAAAAATCATACTTGTTACAGGAGGTCAGCGTTCAGGGAAAAGTGCTTTCTCGGAAAAGTTAGCCTACGAAAGCTCCTTGAAACCGGCCTATCTCGCAACGGCCCGGATAATGGATGATGAATTTCGCGACCGGGTGAGAATTCATAGAGAACGGAGAGGACCGGAATGGGTGACGGTAGAAGAGCCGTTGGAACCTTCAAAACATGATCTTGCTGACCATGCGATCGTTTTTGATTGTGTGACAATGTGGATCACAAACGTGTTCTTTTCTTTTGAAGAGAATGTTGAAAAGACACTTGAATTTTTAAAACAGCAGTTTCTGAAATTCACTGCCCAAGAAGCTACCTTTATTTTCGTTTCAAATGAAATAGGGTCAGGCGGTATAGGAAGCACTTTGATGCAGCGTAAATTTACCGACATTCAGGGATGGTTTAACCAGTTCATAGCGGCTAAAGCTGATGAAGTATACCTGACAGTAGCCGGAATTCCCATGAAAATTAAATGACTATTATAGACCAATATGAAACAATTCAACATACAAACTCCATCCGATAAAATCAAGGAAAACCTTATTAAGAAAGTTGATTGCCTCACCAAACCAAAAGGCTCATTAGGGATGCTTGAAACGCTTGCGATAAAAGTAGGGCTGATCCAACAGACCCTTTCTCCCGAGCTGTTTAACCCATGCAACATCCTATTTGCCGCCGACCATGGGATTATTGATGAAGGAGTATCGGTTTCACCCAAGGAAGTTACATGGCAGCAACTTGCTCACTTCTCAAAAGGGGGAGCGGGCATCAACTTCTTGTGCAATCAGCATGGTTTCAAACTTGTACTTGTAGATGCGGGAGTGGATTATGATATTCCGTCAGGACATGGTATAATAAACCGTAAAATACGGAAATCAACCCGCAATTATCTCCATGAACCGGCCATGACCGATGAAGAATTCAATATGGCAATTGAGTATGGAGCTGAGGTTGTAGAAGAAGTATACAATGAAGGTTGTAATGTTGTCAGTTTCGGAGAAATGGGTAGCGGTAACACTTCGGCGTCATCTCTCTGGATGCATTTATTTACCGGAATTCCTTTGCCGGATTGTATCGGGGCCGGAGCCGGTCTTGACAGTCAAGGTGTCTGTCATAAACTCGACATCCTGAGCCGAGCACTCCAAAACTATAAAGGCAATGGAAGTACGGAAAGTTATATGGCCTGGTTTGGAGGGTATGAAATGGTAATGGCTGTCGGAGGAATGCTTAAGGCTGCAGAACTCGGGATGGTTATTCTTGTAGACGGATTCATTATGACAGCCTGCATACTGGCTGCATCGAGGTTATACCCCGACGTACTTGAATATGCCATCTTCGGGCATCAGGGAGATGAATCAGGACACAAACTTATGCTTAATTATCTCAATGCTGATCCTATCCTAAGACTCGGGCTGCGTCTTGGGGAAGGTTCCGGGGCGGTATGTGCCTTCCCGATTTTGGAATCAGCGATCAGAATGATCAATGAAATGGATAGCTTTGCGGAAGTCGGCGTAACAAAATATTTCTAAAATGAAGAAAATTCTCGCTGCCATCTCATTCTTTACGCGTATTCCTGCTTGGCGTCTTATAGAACTTCCGGCTGAGAGTTACCGACATGTTGTGGAAGTCTGGCCTTTTGTGGGATGGATCACCGGTGGTTTTACAGCCTTTTCCCTTTGGGTGGGATTGAAAATATTTCCCCCTTTATTGGCTGTAATCTGTGCCTACGCTGTAAGACTTCTTATGACGTCGGCTCTCCATGAGGATGGTCTTGCCGATTTCATTGACGGTATGGGAGGAGGAAGAGACCGGACACGTATATTGGAAATAATGAAAGATTCTGCAATCGGGTCTTTCGGAGTTGTCGGGCTCATCGTTTACTTTATGATGCTTGTTTTCGCCGTTGCGTCATTACCGATAGCATTAGCCCCCCTTATCGTTTTTGCCGCAGACGTCTGGAGCAAGATGTGTGCAGCATCAATAATTAATTTCCTTCCTTATGCAAGAAATCAAGAAACGGCAAAAAATAAACTCGTTTATGAACGAATGAATCTTCCGACCGGCATATTCTGTCTATTCGCGGGCATTGCCGGAGGAATGATTCCCCTGCTGTGCCTTCCTTTATCATATATGTATTGTTTATGCGCGTCTCCTTTGGTCACACTTTTTATGATTTTATATTTGAGATATAAAATCGGGGGATATACCGGCGATTGCTGCGGTGCGACCTTTCTACTTTCCGAAATTGCATTTCTTCTCACAGCTTCAGCTATCACACAAATTTAAGAATCTTCTGCTATAAGAATGGAAATCGTATTTGTCAGGCATACTGCCGTCGATGTTGCTCCGGGTATCTGCTATGGGAAAACAGATGTAGGATTGAAAAATACTTTCCCGGAAGAAGCCGAAATCGTTAAGAAAAAAATTGATGGAAAATTTGATGCCGTCTTCCGCAGCCCGTTGTCAAGATGCAAGAAATTAGCCGATGCCTGCGGTTTTTATAACGCAATTCCGGATAATCGCCTGATTGAGATGAATTTCGGAAATTGGGAGATGAAACGATACGATGAAATTGATGACCCGAGACTCAAGGATTGGTTCGACAACTGGCAAACAGTAAAAGCAACCGGAGGCGAATCATTTGCCGACCAGACGAAACGTGTGGCCGATTGGATTGAGGATATGAAAAAGACGGGGGCAAGCCGAATCCTTGCTTTTACTCACGCAGGAGTAATAATGAACGCACTTCTTATCACAGGAAAGGTTTCAGTCGAGAAGCTTTTCTCTGCGCAACCCGCTTACGGAGGAATAGTCAGCTTGTCAGTATAACGCCTGCAGGAATCAAAAGACACATCATGACAATGGCAATCAGCTCGGTTGCGAAACATGCATGAATGGCAACATCAAGATCCCGGTTGTCTATCTCCCTCTCGGTCTCTCCTATGTATGGTTTATAGACAGGTTTCCCGAAATATTCATGTGTTCCGCCAAATCTGCAATCAAGAATTCCCGCTAATGCAGCTTCCGGCCACCCGGAATTAGGGCTTGCATGCTCCGGCCCGTATCTTTTCACAAATTGCCATAATCTCAAACGTCCGGATGCGAGAACCATGAAAAAAGCAGTGAGACGCGACGGAATAAAATTCGCCACATCATCCATACGCGCAGCAAATCGTCCGAAGTCAATATATCTTTCATTTTTATATCCGATCATCGAATCCAGAGTATTTATCATCTTGTATGCGAACATTCCGGGCAGTCCTGCCAAAGCATACCAGAAAACCGGTGCTACAACACCATCACTCATATTTTCCGCCAATGTTTCGAGAGCCGCTATCTTGACTTCCCGGAGAGAAAGAGCGCGTGTGTCACGGCCAACAATCCGGGCTACCTGCCGACGCCCGGCATCCGGACTCTGTGTGCAGGCAGAAAACACCATCTTCACCTCACGCGAGAGTGTTCTACCGGCCAGACAAAAGTATACGCCGATTGTTTCAACCGCAATTCTAAGCCACGGTAAAGAGGTAAGGGAGACAACGACAATATATACAGATACAAAAACCAGAAGTACAAGTCCGGCAGCGACAAAAGCGCCGTTTCGGCGCCTGTGGTCTCCCGAATTCAATCTTCTTTCCAGCCAACCGATCATTTTTCCGAATCCCACGACAGGATGCGGAAGCCATGCCGGGTCGCCAAGTAATCTGTCTAAAAGCCAGCCAAGAAACAACGGAATCACACCGTATAGAATATAGAGATTAAAGAGACTTCCAATCATGTCAGAAAAATTATGAATCATAAGTAAGTATTCAAATTTAAACGATAAAATCTTTTACTGCCGCAATCAGCATATTATTAGCCTGAATGTCTTGAGCGGCAATACGGAAATAACGTTCATCAAGTGTCTCGAAATTGGATGCGTCGCGGATTAAAATGCCATATTTATCAACAAGAAAGGCTTTCAATCGAGCCGCAGAATAATGTCTCGGAAGGCGACACAAAATAAAGTTACACGAGGTAGGCCCAACCTCAATTCCAACCTCTATAAAAGCTTGCCGGATTCTATCTGCTTCTGAATTCAGGAAAGCAGCATCTATAACATACAGCTCATCATGATCAATAAGAAAATGTCCTGCCTCTATGGCAAGAGAATTGACAGACCATGGAATCCCGGCACTTCTAACATCTGAAAGGATTCGGCTGTTGCCCGTAATATACCCTATTCTTAATCCCGGGACACAATAACGTTTTGTAAGCGAACTTAACAATATTATATTCCCTGACGCTACAGCCTCGGTTGATGTAAGAACGGGTTCCGAGGTATAATCAGCATAGGCTTGATCGATTATCCAAAGCGTTTCCGGAAACGTTCGGGAAAAGCCTAAAATTTCAGTTTTATCATATATCCTTCCTGTCGGATTCTCCGGATTGCAAAGCCATACAATATCCTGATTAATCAAATTTTCTTCCGTCAATTCACTGATAAATGATATTCTGTGGCCGAATCGCGCCGCGGCATCCTGATACTCACGAAAAGTTGGAACAAGAATGGCTGACGATGCACCTCTATTTATCTCAGCAAGACGATAAATTGCATCGGAAGCCCCATTGGTAACGACAATATTCTCTGCTTCTATACCCAATTTTTCCGAAATTTTGTTTTCCAAAGAAAAAGGAGTCGGCTCCGGATAACTTGAGATAATCGGTAGTTTCTTCGAAAGATGAGCGAACAGCTCCGTATGGTTCGCACTCGCTACGATATTTGTACTGAAGTTATATTTTATTTTATCTCCATAACGGTAGAGATCGTCGCCATGTCCCTCAAACATAATGCTTCAATTTTTATCTCTTTTTATCTCTCGATCATGCTATAAATCTTTTCCATGTCAAGGCGTGCTCTTAAGGCATCCGCCAGCATGTCATATTGTTGCTCCTTAAACTCACGATAAGGGAGCAGATCTTCTTTCAGCGACAACCCCTTTTCTCGAGCAGCAGGCTCAAGAATAATATCGATGATACGGGGATTGTCGAGGAGACCGTGAATATAACTGCCGAAAACCCGACTATCGGCCGTGCAACCCTCCGGGTTACCACCCTCCGTTTCCAACCATGGTTTGCCCTCTATCTTCGATTTCCCATTATGTATTTCATAACCTGTAAAAGGATAAGACGCCTGACCCGGAAATCCGAAATTTACCCTATCCAGCTTTTTATCTCCCGTTATTTCTGTAGATATCGGTAGAAGCCCCAGCCCCGGTTCGCTT
>CAZOPN010000022.1:0-32872 GCA_964581685.1 uncultured Sangeribacter sp.
GTTTAATGTATTTAATTATCGTTATCGAACCTAATGCCATCCGTTGAGTTGTGCTCAAATTCGATTGATTTAATAGTTAAATACCCGTTCGGATGCAAAGGTTCATAATATTCACATTATTTAAATAATCCACTCGTTTTAAACAATCCACTCGCTTATACCAACGCTTATACCTGATCTTTATTTATCCTATCCGTTCGGATCTCACTATCTATCAAAGCTTTTTCTATAAAAACTCCGTTAAAGCAGATCAATAAAGAACAATATCGGTGTGAGTCCGTTTTTATGATATCCAACCATGAAATTACAAACTTATGACAGAGAAAGAGAAGATGTTGAAAGGATTGCCCTATAATCCCGCAAAAGATGAAATATTGATTGAAGAGAGATTTTGCTGTAAAGAACTTTGCAGAGATTATAATGATCTTCGCCCCCGCGATATGGAAGGACGCACGGCCTTGCTTCATCGTATCTTTGGGAAAATAGAGGGAGATGTCATTGTGGAACAACCCTTTTTCTGCGATTATGGGTATAACATAAGCATAGGTCGCAACTTCTTTTCAAATCATAATCTGGTAATCCTCGACTGTGCTCCGGTGAGTTTCGGAGATAATGTTTTTATAGCCCCAAACTGCGGTTTCTATACGGCGGGTCATCCGGTTGATCCGGAAGAAAGACGCCTTGGCCTGGAATATGCCAAGCCTATCAGAATCGGAAACGATGTATGGATTGGAGGAGGGGTCAGCGTATTGCCGGGAGTAACGATCGGCAACAATGTGATTATTGGAGCCGGTAGCGTTGTTACGCGCGACATACCTTCAGATTCGGTTGCCGTAGGCAATCCTTGTCGCGTGATTAGAAAAATCAACCCGGCATAACAAGATCCTTTTCTGAGTACTTTCAAAGACCTATAAAACCGGTTGAATCAAGAAAGATAACAAAGATAGCCACAGGGCAGATCCACTTCAAAAAGAAAATCAACGGTCTGATCCATAAAAGATGTTTCCGGTAACCGTCGGAGAGTTCGTTTTTAAGAATATTTCGATCGAGACGCCATCCAACAAATATTGAACAGACCATTCCCCCCAAAGGCATGATAATATTGGAGGCAACATAGTCGAAAAGATTAAAGAAAGTCATGCCTGCCACAGTGACATCTTTCAACGGCCCCATACTCAGAGCACAAAGAATACTCAGCAGGAGGATTATACCGCACGAAATTGTTGTGGCAGCCTTTCTGCCGAGTCTTTTCTCTTCCGAAAGGTAAGAAATCGAGATCTCGCTCATTGAGATTGTCGAAGTAAGCGAAGCCAGAAAAAGCAGTAAGAAGAATAAGGTAGACCAGACTCCCCCGCCCGCCATCCGGTAGAAAATATTCGGAAGCACCTCGAAAACCAGAGTAGGCCCTGCAGCGGGAGAGATTCCGAAAGAGAAAACGGCCGGAAAAATAATCACCCCGCTCAGAATCGCTACCGACGAATCAAGAAGCATTGTGGAGAGAGCTGTCTGTCCGAGCCGTGTCTTCTCACTGAAATAAGATGCATAAGTCATCATGCAGCCAATGCCCAGACTCAAGGAAAAGAAAGCCTGACCCAAAGCCCCGAGCAGGGTCGAGGGGTTCACCTTTGAGAAATCAGGCTTAAATAGGAAACTGATTCCGGAAGAAAAACCGGGAAGAAAGAATGAATGTATGCAGAAGATAATCAAAATTAAGAAAAGGAGAGGCATGAGTATATTTGATAAACGCTCAATCCCTTTCGTAACACCGCGCATCAACACCAGATAGTTACAAAGAGAAAAAACAATCGTCCAGACTACGGGACGCCAACCTGTGGTAAGACTTAGAAACTGCGCATGTCCCGCCTGCTCAGAGGAGAAATCAAGCATCCCGAACAAAGACTCGATACTATACTCCAACGTCCATCCGGCAACAACGGCATAAAATCCTAATATCAGCATCGAAGCAAGAATCCCCGTATATCCGATCTTATACCACTGCTTTCCGGGAGCCAGCTTACGATATGCTCCCAGGACATTGCTTCTCGTGGAGCGCCCCATCACAAATTCAGCGATTAGAACCGGAACTCCTATAAGCAGAGCGAAAAGAAGATAAAATAAGAGGAACGCTCCGCCTCCATGAACACCGGCCTCGTATGGGAAACGCCATATATTGCCAAGGCCAACCGCTGAACCGACCGTAGTGGCTATTGCAGCAAATCGGGAACTGAAAACGGCCCTTGCCGTAGTCTGGTTTTCTTTTTTCATTCAGTTTTTCAAACAAGATTGTGAATGCCGGTGTGTCTGACTCACAAAATTAGTCAAAAATTTAATATAATTTTCAATAAAATTAACTAAAGATACAACAGCCTGTTTACTAAACTAAAGAAAAAATTTTATAAAATATAATTTCACCTTTTATTCATAGAAATTTCAAAAACGTCGTTTTTCTTTCCCAACCAAACTGAATTTTGATTTGTTATAATTACGAATCTACAAACGAATAAAAGCTTCGAAGTAGAGATACAAACCATTCATTTTAATATTATTGAAATAAAAAAACACACGATTATGGAAACAGCTCCTTTAAAAGGAATCAAAGTAGTTGATTTTACGGAAGTGCAGTCCGGTCCTTCCTGCACACAGATGCTTGCTTGGCTTGGTGCCGATGTTATTAAAATCGAACGTCCCGGTGTGGGCGATGCAACCCGAAAAGAATTGCAGTTCAACCCTGATCTTCCAAGTTATTACTTCCTCCAGCTGAACAGCGACAAGAAGTCTCTTACCCTTGATGCAAAGACTCCTGACGGAAAGGAAATTCTTACGAAACTCATCAAGGAATGCGATATCTTCGTTGAAAACCTCCACCCGGGAGCAATGGATAAACTCGGCTTCAGTTGGGAAGCAGTTCACGCTCTCAACCCGAAATGTATCTACGGAACCATCAAGGGATTCCCTCTTTCTTCAAAATATAAAGATCTCAAGGCCTACGAGCCTATCGCACAGGTAACGGCAGCAGCCGCTTCTACCACAGGCTGGTTTGACGGCGATTATAACATTCCGACACAGTCGGGTGCAGCTCTTGGTGACTCAAATACCGGTATGCACCTTCTGATCGGTCTTCTCGCAGCGCTCCAGCAGCGTAACAATACAGGTGAAGGTTGCTACGTTTACCAGTCAATGCACAATGCATGTCTGAACCTTTGCCGTATCAAGACTCGCGACCAGCTCACACTTGATAAGATCGGTTATCTTACTCAGTTCCCGCAGTATCCTGACGGCAAATTCGGTGATTGTGTTCCCCGTAGCGGTAACATCGAAGGTGGTGGCGTTCTTGGCTGGACATATAAATGTAAGCCCGCAGGTGGTTATGACTCGGAAGTGGATGCCAACAACTACGTATACATTATTCTACAGCGTGGCGCAAAAGATTTCGAGGCAGCCTGCAAAGCCATGGGCTTCGAAGATTGGCTTACAAACCCGGATTTCAATACTGCTGACGCCCGCGATCGTCACAAACAGGAGATTTACAAACGTATAGGCGAATGGACCGCGGATAAAACAAAATATGAGGTTACCGAGATTCTGGGTCCTGCCGGAGTTCCTGTTGGCCCGGTGCTCTCGACCAAAGAGATCATGACAGATGAAAGCCTTTATGACGGCAATACACTCGTAAGAATCAATCAGGGTGGTGAGATCGGTGAGTTCGTAACAGTCGGATGTCCGTTCACCTTAAGTAACTATCAGCCTACATACGGTCCTGCTCCTTCACTGGGAGGCAACACGGAAGAAGTGCTTACTTCACTTGGCTATACAGCAGAGCAGCAGGCTGAATTCGCTAAGAACGGAACAACCAAACCTCTGGCCGACGGAAAAATGTAAAAAACTCACGATCAAAAAGAATTATGGAAACTACAAATAATAACACAACCCCTACTGCTCCGGAATTTCCGGAGCAGGTAACGGGAATGTATATACTCGCAGAGTCTCTTAAAAGACTCGGACTCATGGATGTCTACGGACTTGTAGGAATTCCGGTAACGGAGGTTGCCTACGCCATGCAGAAAATAGGCATGAACTATTATGGATTCCGTTTTGAGCAACAGGCCGGTATGGCAGCCGCCACACACGGATTCCTTACCCGCAAACCCGGTGTGCTTCTAACGGTATCATCGCTTGGATTCCTTAATGGTCTTACGGCTACAACCAATGCAACCGTGAACTGCTACCCGATGATTCAAATCTCGGGTGCCAGCGACCCCACGATGGTTGATATGGATATGGGTACGTATGAGCAACTTGATCAGCTCAACACGGCTCGTCCTTTGGTAAAGGCAGCTTTCCGCTGCAGCTATGCCAAGGATATCCCGTCGGCAGTAGCAAGAGCCTATCGTGCCGCTGTGAGCGGTCGCCCGGGCGGCGTCTATATCGACATGACCACTCCCGCTCTTGGTGAAGTCATGAATCGTGAAGATGCAGAGAAACTATTCTATACTCCTGTTGATCTCTATTCGCCCGTTGCTCCCAATCAGGATGCAGTAAACCGTGCTGTCGAGATTCTCGCTTCTGCAAAACGCCCGGCGATCCTTCTCGGTAAGGGAGCAGCCTATGCTCAGGTGGAAGATCAGCTCAAGGAGCTTGTCGATACCTATAATATTCCTTACCTTGCAATGTCGATGGCTAAAGGTTTGCTTCCCGACAAGGCACCGCTCAGTGCCCTTTCATGCAGAAGCACAATTATGGAGCAGGCAGACGTTGTGATGGTGGTAGGAGCCAGAATTAACTGGATGCTCTCTTTCGGTCGTGGAAAATGGAACAAAGATATTAAATTCATTCAGCTCGATGTAGAGCCTGAAGAGATTGATCGTAACGTTCCGATTGCGGCTCCTGTTGTAGGCGATATGTCGCTCTCTCTCGCCGCAATACTCGCCGGCTTGAAGGGAAAGAAGATGAGCGCAGACCCCGCTTGGGTCAGCTCGCTGCAAGCTGAAAGCAAAGAGAAAAACGATAAATTCGCACTCCGTCTCAAAGACGCAGCTTCGGCTATGCCGATGAACCACTGGACAGCCCTTGGAGCCATCAAGCCCGTTCTGGAGTCGAATCCCGATGTGATCCTCATTAACGAAGGAGCCAATACACTTGATGACTGCCGTGATACGGTCGATATGTCTCTGCCTCGCCACCGCGTGGACTGCGCAACATGGTCGATCATGGGTATGGGTATGGGTTCAACAATCGGAGCAGCCGTAGCCACCGGCAAGAGTGTAGTGGCAGTGGAAGGTGATTCCGCATTCGGATTCTCCGGTATGGACTTCGCAACTATATGTCGTTATGGTCTTCCCTGTACGGTAGTGATCTTCAATAACGGAGGAATATACAATGGAGTTGGAGTCAATCCTTCGGGAGAAGCAGCTCCGGCACCTACCACCCTCGATATCCATGCACGCTACGACAAGATGGGCGATGCTTTCGGAGCCAAGACCTATTACGTCACAACTCCCGAAGAGCTTAGCCAGGCACTCACAGAGGCAATCGCTTCCAAAAAGCCGGCTCTTATCGATGTTCAGCTTGCTGCCGATTCCGGCAAGGAAAGCGGACACATCGGATATCTTAACCCGACGCCACTTATTGATTACACAGTATAACAACGGTGTAACCTGATTATTAAAAATTACTGATGGGGCGAGAGAGGTTGAACTCCTTTCAATCTCCCTCGCCCCTCTCATTACCCGAAATTAACGAAATTATTAAAAAAATTCTACTATGGATATATCGCATGTTATACTATACGCCATTGTGCCGATCATAGTGGTTATGCTGGCTGGATATATTGCCGGCAAAAAAGGAGCCTTCACAGGTGAAGACTCCAAGAAGTTCAATAAAGTTGTGCTTGACTTCGCCTTACCGGCAGCCTTGTTCGTATCAATCGTGCAGGCTTCGCGTGAAGACCTTGTTAAAGATATTAAGCTGACAATAGTGTCGACAATAGGAATCATGGCATGTTTCATGATTGTATATTTTGTCTTCAAATATTGTTTTAAGAAAAATACCGGTGCCGATGCAGCCGTATCAGCGTTGATCAGTGGTTCACCAACAATCGGATTCCTTGGCTTTGCCGTTCTGGAACCTATTTTCGGAACCTCTCCGGCCGTTGCATTGGTTGTTGCCATCGTGGGTATTGTGGTGAACGCCATTGGTATTCCTGTGGGTTTGTCGCTGATGAATGCATCTCTTGAAAAGCAGCAACCGGGTTCTACAAAGAAAGAGAGTGCCTGGAAACCGGTGCTCCACGCTTTGGAACAACCGGTGGCATGGGCTCCTATCTTAGCCGTAATCTGGGTTGTAGTCGGAATTCCATGGCCTAAAGAGCTTAGTCCGTCGTTCGACCTCATTGCAAAAGCAAATGCCTCAATGGCTGTATTCTCAGCCGGTATTACTCTTTCTGCAATCAAGATTCAGATCAACTGGCAGGCCGTGCTCGGTTCGATAATGAAGATGATCATGATGCCTTTGGTAGTATTGATTCTCGGTCTTATCTTCAAGATGGATCCTCTTAACCTCAAGATGCTTGTAGTTGCAGCTGCTCTGCCACCGGCATTCTCAGGCATTATTATCGCTGATGAATACGACACATACGTCGCAACCGGAACATCGTCACTGACATTGAGTGTGATCCTCTTCGTAGGCTTCTGTCCTCTCTGGATCTGGCTCACGGATGTTGCAATCCACATGTTCTGATAGGATTGTCCTGATAAGCTACAAAGCAACTGTATGTTGCTTGCTATAAAAAGACACTACTGATTCCCGAAAGGATTTGTTGAAATAAACATCCCTCAACCCACGGAGGCCGAACTGTCAATCCGACAGCCCGGCCTCCAAATTTTATTATTCCTTTGGATTTTATCCAAAAACAGCCTGTTATTCCTTTGGATTTTATCCGATTTTAACCATTTATTCCTTTGGATTTTTTCAAAAACATTGATTATCTTTGCATTCTAAAATGTGCAATAGCCTATGGAATATCTTGCAAGAAATATAGATACCGAACTCTTGAAATGGAAGGCATCTCCGCGACGTAAACCTCTTATTGTGCGTGGTGCCAGACAAGTCGGCAAGTCCTGGGCCATAAGGCATCTGGGCGAGACGTTCAGCCATTATCTTGAGATCAATCTTGAAGAAGAAAAGGATCTACGTCGTCTATTTGAAGAAATTTCGGATATAAAGGAACTCTGCCAACGCCTGGGGACAATACATAATGTTCAGGTCATACCCGGCGAGACTCTTCTGTTCATTGATGAAATTCAGAGTTGTCCCGCTGCTCTGAAAAGCCTATGGTTTTTCAAAGAGACTTATCCGGAACTGCATGTGGTTGCAGCCGGGTCGCTTCTGGAATTCGCATTGAATGAAATGCCTTCTTATGGAGTCGGACGAGTTAGTTCTATGTTCATGTATCCGATGTCGTTCAAGGAATTCCTGATGGCAAGAGGTAAGGATATGTGGATAGAGGAAATTGCAAAATCGGATTGGACTAATCCTGTTGAAGAGACACTTCATTCACGTCTCGTGTCAGAATTACGGTCATTTCTGATGGTGGGAGGCATGCCGGCCAGTGTTTCCGCTTGGGTTGAAACGCAGGATTATTCAATTTGTCAAGATGAGCAGAACGATATCCAGCAAAGTTACTATGACGATTTTGCCAAATACTCAAAGAAAGTTGATCCGCAATTGCTCCGCAACACACTGGCGGCAGTAGTGCGTCAGTCGGGTCGTAAATTTATTTATAGTAGAGTTGATGGAGGATATAAGGCAGAAGAAGTCAAGGAGGCACTGAGACTTCTTCGCGATGCCGGGATAATAATACCGGTGCAGATGTCTGCTGCAAACGGTCTTCCTTTGGGTGCACAGGTGAATCCCAAGTTCACCCGATATGATTATATTGACACCGGTTTATTACTACGTGTTTTGGCGATGAGCTATGATGAAGACAAGGAATTAACCAGACTTATCCTTGCCGGGGAGGCGCCTGATCTCGTAAACAAAGGTATAGTGGCTGAATTATCGCTTGGCCTTGAACTTATGAAAACCTCCAATCCCCGGAGCAAATATGATTTGTTTTATTGGGAAAATACCGTAAGGAACACCACCTCCGAAGTGGACTACGTCATAGCCAAGAATGCAAGATGCTTACCTATTGAAGTGAAAGCCGGCACATCAGGAAAGATGAAGAGTCTGCGGCTATTCATGAATAAGAAAGGAGTAACCACTGCCATACGCAGTTCGCTGGAAAATTTCGGTCTTCTGGAGGTAACAGACACTGACAATGCAGGGCAAACTATCAACCGTGCCATCTGCATCCTCCCTCTTTATGCCGTTTGGTGTCTTCCGGAACTAAATCTCCCTGAGTAAGTATTGAAAATTTTTATGAATTGGGTCTAAAAATATCCTTTTTTTACCATAAGCTTGTTTAATAAGTAAGTAAGTGTTCGAAATTAATTTATACTATATGCCACTTTATTTTTGTGATAATTTCTTTGCGGAACGAAGGAAAATATATTCATATTTGACTGAGTGACAATAAGAAATTGGCCAAAAAGAAAAGGCAGAGAGTATAAAAGATAAAATTATTGCTTACTATCGTTTAATTTTGAATACTTACTTAAGTTCTAAAATCTACTTAAGTTATGCGTCTTATTCCTATTATGGCTGTCGTGGTCGTGGCAACCCTAATCCCGAGTCCGGCTATGGCACTTTCTGAAATCACCACAACCACTTCATCAGGACGAACCGTTACCGTTACTGCATTCTCTGACAATATACTAAGGGTAACAAACACACCATCGGCTACAGCAACCCCGACTTCGCGTTCCGTAATAATGCAACCTGAAAATATTGATGCACGCATCTCCGACTCGTCGCGTGTAGCTGTACTGACCACCCCCTCCGGAGTGGTCGCTACAATAGATAAAGCCTCGGGCGCCGTCTCATTTTCATGCAACGGCAAACTCCTTGCCGATGCCGGCTCGCGGACTACCGCAGACGACAAGACGATCCTGCGGCTATCGACCACCGGCAATTGTTCTTTTTACGGTGCCGGAGAGCGTGGACATTCTCTCGATCTGCGCGGCGACACGCTCGTGATGTATAACCGACAGAATTATGGATATACCGGCTCCGACCCCCGAATCTCACAGATGAATATTACGGTCCCCCTTTTCATATCTTCCGACGGGTATGCTGTCCTTTTCGATGATTACGCGCCTGCGACCATGATTATGGGAAATCCCGTGGAATATATCACGGAAAATACTCAGCCGATAGCTTATTATTTCATTAATGGGGAAAGCTCGCTGGCTGATGTATCGCGTGAATATACGCGTCTTACAGGGCACCAAAAACTCGCGCCTTTTTGGTCGCTTGGATACATTACCTCCAAGTATGGCTACCATAACGAAAAGGAGACCCGTGGCGTTATCGACACCCTCAAACGCCGGGGATACCCCGTAGACGGTGTAGTGCTTGATCTATACTGGTATGGCAAAGAGGAAGACATGGGACGCCTTGACTGGGATCCCGGGCAATGGCCTTCACATAAGAAGATGCTCGCCGATCTTAAGAAGCAAGGTGTTAAGACAGTTTTGATTTCGCAGCCTTACGTTCTACGTAACGGAAAAGGTCTGGGAAACTATAATTTTCTTTCTGAAAACGGAATGCTCGGTCTCGATTCTGCCGGAAAGACACAGGAGGTGAAGATATGGGTGGGAGAAGGTGGCATGCTTGATGTCTCCAATCCCGCTACAAGGCAATGGCTCCGCGAACGATACCGGAAACTCACAGAAGAAGGTGTCGGCGGATGGTGGGGGGACCTCGGCGAGCCGGAAGTGCATCCCGAACAGATGCTGCATAATAACGGTCTCACGGCGCGCCAATATCATAATCAGTATGGCAATGATTGGAGCGAGATAATCTCGGAACTCTTTGAAGAGGAATTTCCCGACCGCAGACTCATGACAATGATGCGGGGAGGCACAGCCGGTCTGCAGCGTTACAGTGTTTTCCCGTGGTCGACCGATGTCTCCCGTTCCTGGGGTGGTCTGGAGCCACAGATAAAGATAATGTTAAATTCGGGACTAAGCGGGCTCGGATATATGTCGCACGATGTCGGAGGCTTCGCTATTGACCCGGAAAATCCGGTAGACCCGGAGCTCTACGTCCGCTGGTTGCAACTGGGAGCCTTCTCCCCTATCCTGCGCACGCATTCTCAACAAGTTGCCGAACCTTATCATTACCCCGACCAACAGAATATCATAAAAGCGCTTATCTCCGACCGTTACCGCTGGTTACCCTATAATTACACGCTCGCATACGAGAACGCCACACAAGGCTATCCTCTTGTGCGTCCACTCAACTTCCACGATGCAGTTAATTCCGAAGATAAGTCTATAGCAACCGATACAGTTACCGACCAGTATCTCTGGGGACGTGATGTGATGATTGCTCCCGTGCTCGAACAAGGAGCACGGTCGCGCACAATTCTTTTTCCTTCCGGAGAATGGATCGACAGATTGAACCCGCGAAACAAATTCGCCGGACACTCCGAAACCGAATATTCCGCCCCACTCGACGTACTCCCGATCTTCATACGCTCAGGAGCATTCATTCCTATGGCAGACTACAAGATGGGAAATACTTCAGACTATGATCCTTCACGATATACCATTTACTATTATCCTCGTGGCGGCGAATCTGAATTCACAATGTTTGAAGATGACCGTCTCTCGCCCTCTTCGCTCGATAAGAAAGAATATTCACTCATAACCTTTCATGGAGATGACAGCGGTAAGGAAATAAAGATAAACGTATCCATGTCGGGCACATATCCCGGCGCACCGGCTACCAGACATCTCGTTTTCATGCTCCCGGGCATTGACAAGCCGGAAGCTGTGACTATCAACGGCCGGCCACTGAAACTTTCGGAAAAAGAATCAGGGTGGTATTATAATAATGACAAGGATACGCTGGAAATCCGCACAAAATGGATTCCCCTCCAACCGCTTACAATCACAATTGCCCGATAAGTTTATACAAACGATCGGATTTAAAAATTTTATAAACCAAATGCTGAGATAAAGTTGTTGGATTGACGTAAAATTACTGGTTATCGACTATAAATCTGCTCATCAACCACGCAGTTGAAGGAGGTACGGAGGCAGCTGTTGAGGTTAGCCTCCGGCTTTTTTTCTCAACCGTAGACCACGTGAAAAACTCAATTTTGATTCTTCTCTTGATCGCTTTTTCAAAAATGTAGCTTAACTTTGTGTTTGCTGTTGGACACTACACCCCTCTTTTTTCACACACTTTTGCACATATTTTTGCACATATTTTTACAAATATCAATTATTTTCCGATAATTATGTATAAAATGTTTCAATTACTATAAAATTTACATATATTTGTGGAAAGAACAAAAATCAGCTCACATCCTCTTTTTCAAATCTTCTCTCAAACAACACACATAATCAGAATAAGAATAAATTAAATAATCAGGACAGGTGCTCCCGAAAAGAGATAAAACGGTAGCCTCCTTCCACTCATCAAAAAAACAACAATATGACGAAATTTCTACATTTCACCGGTGCGTTGCTTACCATGGCAGCCTTCGCCATCGAAGCAACAGCACTTCCCGTCACTTATTCCATCCCTACAACTCAGGAAGAATTTGAGGCACAATGGGAAGTAGTTCCCGGTTCGGACGACAAGACTTGGACATACGTTGCCCCGCAGGGCTCGACACCGGCCTACGCCACAACTCCCGGTCTGAAAGAAAATACCGAAACGTCCACCACGATTACCGGACCCACACTTATCATTTCTGAACCTATCACAATGAAAGCCGGCCAACAATATACCATGCAGGCATTAGTGAGTTCGAAAGATTATAATGATGATGAACGTTTCTATATTGTAGCTGGTACAGATAAAAACAATCTACAGCCAATTAATATAGATAGATCTGATTTTTACAGATATCTTTCACGTACTGAATCTTATCCCTCCTTTGCTGTAAAGCCTGCGGACTCAAGTAGCAAGCGACTATATTCTGTTCCCGAAGATGGAGAATATTATATAGGAATCCGAGGATGGTATGCAAGCGGCTCGTTCACTGATAAAACACTGGCAACATCAGGTCTGTTGATTGAACGTATTCCGAACGCACCGGGTAACATCTCCGGGGGTGGAGCGGTAGCTGCGAAAGATGGTTCATACGAAGTGACGCTATCATGGAAAAATCCTACCAAAAATAAAGATGGTAAGACTGACATTACCGAAGCTTTCGGTATAAATATTTATCGCGGAACTTCCGACTCCAAAGGTGATCTTTACACTGCGGAAAATCTCATCGCTACCATAAATGATTGCTCAGCCGGACAGGAGATGACATTTATGGATAACGCTGCCAACAGCAACCGCGCAATCGAAGCTCCCGGTAAATATTACTATTATTTGGCTCCATTCAATGAGGATGGCGAAAATTCTGACTTTGCCTCCGCCTGCCGTATATCCGTCAAATGGGTCGGAGAGGATGTGAAATTATTGAATCCTCTGAATGGTTCGGCCACTCCCGATGGAAATAACGTGATCGTTCGTTTCCAAAACCGACACTCTATAGGTAACAATGATGGTTATATCAATCCGTCAAAATGCTATAACTACATCACACGTTCCAAAAATGGAGCTGCAGCAGAAGTGATAGCGGAACATTATGTGGCCGATGCTGACGATGACGGCTACACAACCTATATCGATACAGCTCTTGATGGCCCCGGTAGCTATAAATATACTATCTATTCAGGATATGGCCCGGGCGAGGACTTTGAAACTGAACTTTCCACTAAACATGAAATCAATCCTATTTTCGCCGGAGGAGCAATGACTGTTCCTTTCTCAGATGATTTCTCTGATGCGGATATGTTTGCTATCTACTCGCAGGATCAATCTTCTTCATCATATCAATGGCAACATGATAAAACTTACAAATATATTTATCTTAAGAACTATAACTCAATAACAACAACTATCTTCACCCCCTACTTTGAACTGGAGGCTGGAAAGACCTACAAAATAAAGGCCTCGGCATGGTGCGACCAGAAATCTTATAGCTATCAGGCCGATGTTGAAATCCCTCTGGAATTATTCTGCGGCCCTTCGGCAAATACCGGTGTTTGTAAAAAAATAGCGGACCATACCGTTAAAGGGTCAAAAAATGATAAAGAAACTGTTGAGGGATATTTTGCACCCGAAACATCAGGTATTTATTATTTCGGTATAAAGGCAACCACCCTTTCCACTCCTCACAATAATAAGGCAATCTATCTTGATGACCTCGTGATTGAGGAATCAGAGGTTCTTCCTGCTTCTGCTTCCGATTTCAAGGCCGAAATTGGAGAAAACGGATCGCATACCGTCAATATCAGCTTCACCATTCCTTCCACAAGCAATGCGGGAGTGGCATTGGAATCGCTCTCACGAGTGGTTGTGAACCGTTATGACGGCGATGAGAATCCCGAAACAGTTGTGGTATGGGAATCAGACACGCCCGAACTTGGCAAAAAAATCGAATTTACAGATGAAGTGCCTGAAGCCGGATACTATTACTATGGAGTGACAAGTATTCTTGATGACAAGGCATCTGAAGAGCGTTGCAGCGAAAAAGCATGGATAGGTTACGACACGCCCAGAAAACTTTCATCAGTTTCATATAGCCTTAATGAGGAGTCGACTCCGGTTGTTTCATGGAACGAATTGGCTTCTTACTATGTCCGTACTCTTCATGACGGTTATTATGACGCGGAAAATATCAAGTATAATGTTTATCGCACTGATGCCCTGCACACCGATAATGAGCCGGTACTTGTCGGTATAGTAACCACTGCGGAAAAAGATCCGGAAACCCTCAAGTTCAATTTCACTGATTCTTCAATCCATCAGGCTGAATGGAGCAAATATAGATATGCCGTCTCTATCGTAAACGGACCGATGGAAGGAGAGACACAGACCGGCTATAACACCCTTGCAGGAGGTGTCACTGCACTTCCATTCCAACCCGACCTTACGGATGACGCATACGTTGATGCTCTCGAAGGACGCGGATATGTAGCAGAAAACGGTATCACATGGAAACTGAAATATGACAATATCGGAACAGACAACTTTGCATTCCTTCCTCCTATTGATGTCACTGAGAATGCTACAGGAACACACACGGCTACAATGACACTATCGCGTGCCGATGAGCAATATGAAGAAGTTCTCGAACTATATCTCTGCAAAGTTTCTACCACTCAGCCCTCAGCTCCTGAAAACCGCGTGACTATGAAAGCCGTAATCCCGGGCGAAACAGATATGACGCTCATAAAGACCATCACTGTTCAGGCTATATCGGATGCTCCGGCCACGGAAACTGCAGATTTCGAAATTCCCGCTGCCGGAAGATACCGCCTCGCCGCCCGTTGCGCGTCGGAGTACAACAAAGGACTCACACTTCACACCCTCTCTGTCGAACCGAAAGGAAGCAGCGTAGGTGTGGAAGAAATCTCGGTTGCCGATATTGATGACAATGCCGATTATTACACGCTTCAAGGTTTTAAGGTAAAGAACCCCGAAGCAGGTCTCTATATCCGCATTGCTAACGGAAAAGCTCAGAAAGTGATCATCCGAAAATAAATATTTCTAATAAGGAGATCTCACGTAATCTGGATGCTACGTGAGATCTCCTTATAAATTATAAATTACCAAATCATCATCTTATGAAACGACATCTTATGCTTGCCGTAGCAGCCTTGGCTTCTGCCATGCAACTTTCGGCACAAACCGGAGCAAACGCTTCCGTTCCGATGACGCTTCCATATTCGCAGACTTTCGATGATGAAAGTTCAATGGAAGACTTCACTATTGTAGATGCCAATAATGACAACACCACTTGGAAATACGATGAAATTCTCAACGAGGCAAAGTGTGGTTACAACTTCAACAAGGCAATGGACGACTGGTTGATTACACGCCCCGTAGAACTCAAGGCAAACAACGATTATTTCTTCTCGGTGAAAGTGCGCGAATATCGTGCCTCCGGAAGAGAACGCTTCGAAGTTTGTGTCGGAACATCTCCCACTCCGCAAGGAATGACCATTGATCTCATCCCCCCCACTGAAATCTACGATGATGCCTACGGAAAGGATTATCCCGCTACTATCCGCGTGCCGGAAGATGGTATATATTATATCGGAATCCATGGCATCTCGGATAAGAACCAGTTCAGTCTTATTGTAGATAATATCTCGTTAAAAGGTGGTGCCTCCGACTTTGCTCCCGCAAGTCCGACCGATTTCAAAGTTGAAGCAAATGCCGACGGCGACCTCGAAGCAACCCTCACTTTCACTATTCCTGAAGTTTCTGTCGAAGGCGAACCGCTCTCAAATATCATAGCGGCTCATATATATCGCGATGAAGTGGAGGTTCATTCCATCGATTCTCCCAAACCCGGCGATATATGTTCCTGGACGGATAAGGACGTTACCCCCGGCGAACATATATATGAAGTGGCGGCAGAAGATGAAAACGGCATCGGTGCCAAAGCTGCTTTCAGCGTATATGTGGGGCTATATCCTCCGGCTGCTCCCACAGCCATAACTCTTGAGGAAACCGGCAACTACGGCGAAGCCCGCCTTACATGGAAAGCCCCTGAAAAAGATCGTTACGGCCATGCCATAGATCCGGCCCGAGTGACTTACCGCATCGTAGACAGCGATAACTATAAAGATATAATTAAGAATCTTTCCGCTACATCATATACCTTCCAGGCTATCGGCGCAGATGAGCGTCAGGAATTCAAATCTTATCTTGTCTATGCCTCTACCAACGGCGGAGAGAACAACGTTCCCAACCAGAGTAACAGTGTTGCGCTCGGCACGCCCTATCCGCTTCCTTATGCCGAATCGTTCAACACCGACGAAGACTTTACGGCCACTCCCCTTGCAAGTGAAACATTGTCGGGAGCTCCGCAATGGTATTTCTACGATGACGGTGATTATGCACTTGGCCTTCTCCGTTCGCAGGATGGCGATAACGGATATGTCGGTATGTATGGGGTCCAGAATAATTTCGCCGGACGCCTCGTGACGGCAAAAATCGACTTGACGAAAGCCGAGAACCCTGCCATATCTTTCTATACCTACCGAATGGCTCCGACCGATAATAATGAAGTGTCGGTATGCGTGGCCAATCCGGGCGGAAGTTTCTCAACAATCCGCACCTTCAGCGTAAGCGAACTTAACGGCGAAGGATGGGTAAAAGTGATGGTTCCTCTCACAAGATACAAAGGTCGCGTGATTCAGGTGGGATTCGGTGGTAAAGTAGTGACTGACGCATATATACCATTCGATAACTTACGCGTATTCGATATGGCGGAAAAAGATCTCTCCATCGGCTCTGTCACAGCTCCGGCTACCGTAAGACCTAATGAAGAATTCACCGTCAAAGTCAAGGTAGACAATAACGGCTCTCAGGATGTGGAAGGGGCTGTAGTAGAGCTTTATCTCGATAATAGACTCATCGACTCTTCCGAACCGTTCGACCTCCTCTCTTGCGAAGACCACTACGTATCGTTTACCGGAATGCTCGGAGCGCTCGACGGAGCAGACCATACGCTTAAAGTAGCTGTTATCACCGATGGCGATAAGAATCCTGACGACAACATCAAGTCAGATCTGCCCCTCACAATGATCATTGAGGGATATCCCGTAGTCAGCGACCTCCGGGGTAAGGATAACGGAGCGGAGGTGACACTCAACTGGACCGCTCCCGATCCCGCCTCATATCAGGCTCCCGAAATCACCGATGATTTCGAATCATATCCGATGTTTGCAAAAGAAAATGTCGGCCCGTGGGAATTCCGAGATGAAGATAAAGGCTTTGTAGGAGAAATCGGCACCGGCAATATGGTTCTCGAATTCCCCGGACTCGACGGTCAGCAGAGCTGGTGGGTTATGGACGCTTCTTATTCCAAGATTCCTGAGATCGGATATGTGGAATTCTGGGAAGCTCACTCCGGAACAAAATATCTGATGCAGAAATATGGCACAAACGAAGCTATCACAGAGTATGTCCCGGCTAACGACTGGATCGTTTCGCCCGAACTTTCAGGCCATGCACAGACCCTCTCTTTCTGGGCTAAGTCTTATCAGAAGAAATATCCGGAGAGCTTCAAGGTATATATCTCAGGTACAGATGCCGAGGCAGAGTCGTTCATCGAAATAGGCGATGAAGATGGAATCTCCGACAAGTGGACTGAATTCAAATACGAACTTCCGGCAGGAACACGCTTCTTCGCGATTGCTTGTGTGAGTGAATTCGGATATTCGATGTTTGTAGATGATATCACCTATACTCCCGCTGTGAAGCTGACTATCGAAGGCTTCCACGTCTATCGTGACGGTGTGCGTATCACTACCGACCCCGTATCTAAAGCAGAAGCGGGCGAAAGCTGCACATTCACCGATACAAACGTTCCTGACGGTTCTCACTCATACGTGGTGACAACTCTCTACGATAAGGGAGAATCAGAAGGCTCGAATCTTTACAATCCGGAGATTTCAGGCGTAACGGAAATAGAAAACGGTTATGCCCCCTGTGAATTCTACACCCTACAGGGTGTCAAAGTGGAAAAACCCACGGCAAGCGGCGTCTACATCCGTGTCTGCAATGGAAAAGCCACACGAATTATGGTGAAATAACCCCCTTCATATTTACCACACTGCGGGCTGTGCCGGTTCAATCCGACACAGCCCGCTATTTATTTATCACCCCCCGGCAGCCGTGATAATTTATGAGAATTTTGACTGATTCTTATAGAAATATCATGTTTTTTTAATACATTTGCAAAGAACAGAAATATATCCGACAGTCAAAAGAAATCAAGCCTTTAAGCTTTCATAGTTCAAACTCCAGTTTTTGTTTAAAAGGCAAAATAATGTCAGAAAAAGATAAATTCATTAGAATAATAGATGCTCTTAAAGCTAAAGCAGAAGAGATTCTACCCAAAGGTTCACGAGTAGCCCTCTATGGTTCAAGAGCTCGTGGCGACAATCGTTCGGACTCCGATTGGGATATTCACATACTTATTCCGGGTAATGAAAAATTACCATTAGACCTTTGGGACAAATATGCTTGGCCAATGGAACAGGTGGGATGGGATTTTGATGAATTCATTACTCCGCGCCTTTACTCATTTTCCGGTTGGCTAAAACGTAGCTTCCTTCCATTTTACAAAAATGTAGAAAAAGATAAAATTATTATCTTTCAAAATTAAAAACGTATGACAAATGATGTCACACCATTAATTCCGGATGTGGAAGAGTATATAAAATATATCCATAATATTATATACGTGAGTTCGAGATAAAATAAAAGGATTTGAATCTTTCCATAATACCACAATAAGGTAAGCGATCTAATAGAGGTCGCTTGATTTTTAATAATTATTTTACAAGGTTCTAATATTAAGCTATTGCAAGAATGGATATTAAGTAATAGTTATGCCCATTTAGGGACACGAATTTCGTGTCCGCATTAACATTATTCAAATAGCATCTACTGCGTGGGCTTCTGCAGTTGGAAGTCCTGATTGCTCTCTGCAACAAGTCTCTCGATCTCATATTCTTATCCGGTAATACCTGCGGATAATTATTCATCCCAACCAGCCATTGAATTTTCTCAATAACGATAATTCTTGGATTCCCTAAAGTTTATTTCAACTGTCTCAAAAACCTTCTCCAAGGAGGGCACGGCGGAATGAGGGGTAGAGACGGGGATTGGATGCAAGAAGGGAATGGTTACGGTTGGAACGGATCGATTCAATCACCACTCCCGCCTCAGAGGCTATCAGCTCTCCGGCCGCCACATCCCAACGGTTGAGATTCAACTCCCAATAAGCATCTAAAAATCCGGCTGCCGTATAGCTTAAGTCGATCGCCGCGGAACCCATACGTCGGATTCCGCGCACAAGCATTGCCATGCGGTTGATCTCACCAAGATTGTTATCTGCATTATCATTGCGATCGTAAGGCATTCCGGTAGCCACCACGGCTTTCGAAAGTGTCCCTTTGTCGGAACATCTTATCCTCATGCCGTTAAACCATGCGCCCTCCCCTCTGACAGCATAGAAACATTCCTCAAGATAAGGAGCATAGACAACGCCAAGCACACTTTCTTCGGCTCGTTCCAAAGCTATCGAAACAGAAAAAACAGGCAGACCCATAGCATAATTAGTGGTGCCGTCGAGAGGATCAATCACCCAACGCCATTCTTTTTCATCATTCTCCCTGCCCGACTCTTCCGAAATTATTCCATGCTCCGGAAAATTCTCATGAATATATTCAATTATGGCAGCTTCCGATTCCTTATCGGCAATCGTCACCACATCGCTGTCATTAAGTTTTGTGGTCTGTTCGAGATCTCGCCGGCGGAAATACTTCATCTGAATCTGGGCCGCTTTATCGGCCATTATAAAAGCTGCACGCAAAAGATCTTTTTTCTCCCCTTCTATCTCCGGAAGATATTTTGTCAAATCCATATCAATAGTCTTAAGTAAGTATTCAAATTAAACGATAGTAAGTGTATATTTTATCTTTCATACTAACTGTGGCTTCTTTTTTTATTTAACGCAGAAAAGAGCGAAAATATCAGAAACAACACCCGATATTTTCGCTCCAATTCAAGCTTAAGGAATCCTTGAAAAAAATTAGGGAATAATCTTAAGATTAACCTCCATAACGGCTTTATACTCCTTGCCTGCATCATCGGTATATACTATGCCCTGACGCACAACGTATGTCTCGCCGGATTTCAGGCGTCCCGGATACTGGCCCACATAGCAACCATATTTCTCCGGATACATTTCCGCAAATATAATGGCGTCCGAACCATAACCGCAGACATTGCCATCCTTATCAAACCAATGACCATAGCATGTCGAGGAGCTTGTAGATGTTGTGGTCTTCTCCGTGAAAGAACCGTCTGAACTGATGCCGACAAAACGCACCTGATTGCCCGAGCCGACCTTTATTGCCTTCATTTGTTCCGTGCTCAGACCGAGAGCCTTGCTGATCTCGTCCATATCATACTGCACACGCACCGAAGTATAGGAAGATCCACTGTATTTTAACTCGGCATTATATTTTACCACGGCATCCTTACGCTCATAATCGGCCGGATATTCACCGTATGTACGGAACATGCCATCGGGCGATGAATTTTCAAACTTCACGCGATAGGGCCATTGTTCGTCGTTGGAGGCATTGTCATCCCAGGCATGACGCCAATATTCTTTCGGAGCTCCCATTACAATAAGCCAAAGATTCCGGCAACCTTCCGGAACGGTAATCTCAGCGCTTCCCTCCTCGGCACTCTGCATCGGGGAATAAATACGCTCGCCGCTCGTGGTATAGGCCACAAAACCATAACGCCATCCGGCCTTATCAACTTTTATCTTACGATAACCGTCAGCCCCGGCGATACCCTTGAAATCAGCCTTGACCACAGTTCCCGCCTCCGGAATTTTCAGGGCAATGATATTATAACCGAAATTTTCAGGGCAGTAGTCGGCATCCGGCTCCCACCAGCCCTCAGCCTCGGCCGATTCATGCAGCTTGGCAGTAAGTTCGCCGATATGGTTCTTGCCCTGTGTGCGTATCCCGTCGATATCCCACGTTGCAAGACGTGCGCAATATTCGTAGGTTTCGGTAGTAAAATCCTCGAAGTTAGTGCCGGTGATGCGCATGTATGCCTCCACGGGATCTTCCGGACGCTCCGCCTCACGCCAGAGACGTCCGATTATCTTGTCGCCATGTTTCTGACACCACCAGTCCTGGATAAACATATTCTGATAGCGCAGTGTCTCGTGCATCAGGTTAAGATGATACTGTCCTTTATAAGCCGCATAGAAATCCTGTTCGAATTTAAGATTGGGATAGACACGGTAAGCCTGCCAGTTAGCGCAGCTTTCCCACCATCCGTTGCCGCCGGATGCACCCGTGCCGTATCCATAGTCGAAACCGTGAGGCTCTCCGAGGTCACACTTCACCAGATACTGGAAAGTATGGCCGATTTCATGAGCGACCGTCTGGCCGGAACGAGAGTCTACCGCACCGGGACTCACATTGAATGAGCCAACCTTGTGGTCATAACCGGATCCCTCGGCTTTCCAGTCGGTCTGATAGTAGACATACATGTGGATCTTGTAATCATCCGTAGTCGAATTTCCCGGCTCGATGAAACCAAGTTGCTCGGCATAAACCTTGAAACATTTCTCACCATTATTGAGCAAGGTCTTCGGATTGAAGGCATAACCCGATTTAGCTTTTGTGGGGTCAGCTCCGAACTCCTTATCCCAGAACACGATAAAATGTTCTGATTCCTTGCTTCGCTGATAACACCAGCGACTCGTCTCCTTCGTATAGTCATTGCTGCTCCATGTGCTCGGCTTGTAGACGATGCGTCCCGGATCCGACCACAAGAAAGAGCCGTTTTTACGATAAACATAATCTTTCGATTCCTTACCGCTTTCGGGAGTATAATGAATTTCGAAACGCGATGTGCCGAATTTGATATGATCCGCATCAGTCACATCGTAAGAACTTTTAGCGTGTCGGTTCGTGTTAAGAAACCACAATTTTTCGGGCGCTGTCTCCTGAGCCGATGAAGCAAAACTGATCGCAGCAAAAGCACCGAGAGCCATCATGACCCCTTTATATGATAATGACTTTTTCATCTTTTACTTCTTTAGGAATTTGAAACTTGTCTTGCCGAATTTCACTATATACGCGTTTTTCTCAAGGCCCGAGATATCTATTGATACCACATTCTCATCCTTGCCATAGCTTACGGGCAGCTCAATCTTTCTCCCGTCGAGACTATAGACACTCACATCTCCTTCTCCCTGAAGCAGAAGCGTGTTGTTGTCAAAGCGGAACTCAGGCCGCGACAGCGTCACCTCGCTGATACCGCTGGGCGCATCGCTCTCCGAGATGAAGAAGTTTTTAATACCGTCAAATTCGTATGAATCACCTTTAAGGATAATCTTTCCGTCTGAAAATTGCATTACGGGAGCATCCGTCTCACTTAGAAGATAATAGACCGTGGCATCATCAGGAAGAGTCACCACAAGACTTCTGGCCGAAACCGTAGCAGCCGACAAGAGGCAGACCAAGGCACCGATTGAAAGTAAAGTTTTTCTCATGAAATGGTTAGGTTAAGTTATAAGACTCTATTTCATAAAATTTTTAAGACTGCGGGGAGAGGGCCGGTCTTGGGCCGGAAGCCTTAAAAGGGCTATGAAATGGGGTGTAATACAAAATTAAAAAAGTTTTTTCATTTTTCCGACACAAAACAGGCAGTTTTTATGTTAATATAATAAGTTAGTTACCGATCTAAGGTTGGATAACCATCCTCCCTCCCCCATCAATGATTCACAAAGAGATAAAATAATGAAAAAACCGACAGAAGCGGCTGTGGCCGCAGTGATAGATGCTCGACGCCGGGCTGATGAACGCGGCGATAGGATAAAAATACTTTTTGTCTGCCTCGGCAATATATGCCGGAGCCCCGCAGCCGAAGGGATTGCGCGTGCCAAAGCTGAAGCACGCGGTCTTGAAGATAGATTTGAGTTCGATTCCGCCGGTTTTTATGGGGGCCACGCCGGTGATCTCCCTGATTTGCGGATGCGCACTGCCGCACGCGAACGGGGATACCGACTCGAGCACCGCAGCCGAACCATCCGTGGATACGACTTCGATGATTTTGACCTCATCATAGGAATGGACGACCGTAATATGGCAAATCTTCATGCCGCAGCGCCATCTCCCGAAGCCGAGAAAAAACTAATCCGGATGAGTGATCTCACTCCTGCTTTTCCTGACTCCGACTCAGTCCCTGATCCATATTGGGAGGGAGCTGCCGGATTTCAGCTTGTACTCGATATGCTTGAAAATGGTGTCGATCAGTTGCTCGATATAATTTCAGAATAATACAATCTCCAAATTGGAATAATCCATGTTGAAAAAAATTTCCACTATTTCCGCTTTAATGCTTGGCATATATTTGCTGTTGGCCGTCTCCTTTCAGGCGGCTGCCTATAATCCACTTCCGTCGGAATACGACGGCTCCCTGATGCCTTACAATTTCTCGGCCTGCGATCCGGCTCCGCATTTTTCAGACACACTGACACCGGTGGCTGTATCATACGTTGCAAGACATGGGGCGCGATATCTTTCTTCAGCCAAGAAACTCGAAAAACTGGAGAAAGTGCTCTACAAAGCTGCAATGGAAAAGAAGCTTACCCCTGAGGGCGAACGATTCTTTTCGCTAATGAAAGAAGTGGGGCAGGCAAGCGAAGGCAAATGGGGCGCGCTTTCAGCTGTTGGAATAAGCGAAGAGATAACACTTGGCGAAGACATAGCCCGCTTCTTTCCCGTCCTTACAAAAAAAGGGAAAGCAAGGGCGATTTCCACGTTCGTGCCGCGCGTAATAATGACAATGTATGAATTTCTCCATGCTCTCGAACGTAAGCAACAACACCTCGAACTCTACACCGGGTCCGGCCGACAATACGATAAACTTCTTTACTGCTTTGATTACGATTCTCTCTATCGCGATTATCGTAAGAATGGAAACTGGAAGCCTGTATATGACGAATTTGTAAAGAAACATGTATCTCCGGAACCCGCACGGCGTCTTCTCGCCGCCGGTTACGATAACAACAAACACAAGTTGCGGGAACTCACGATGGAGATGTATGGTGTGCTGCAAGGTTGCCGAGCCTCGGGACTACCCGGACCTACCGATGAATGGATGACTGCCGATGAATACCGCGGCTGCTGGCTTGCCTCAAATCTCCTGCACTACTACCGTAATAATATCACTCCTCTTTCCTCCGTCTGCAGAACGGCTACCGCTCCACTCGTAAGAACAATAATAGCTGAGGCAGACTCGATGCTATATGGAAATGATAATGATTCGCGAGAGGTGATTTTCCACGGATATTTCGGACATGCCGAGACACTCCTTCCCCTCTTCTCAGCTCTCCATCTACCGGGGTGCTACACGCTCGCCAACGACCCCGAGGAACTCGCTCAATCCTGGAAACTTCAGGAGATTACACCGCTGGGAGCTAATCTGATGATAATTTTCCTTAAGGGCGACAGCGGAAAAGTTTATACCGCCCTGCGACTGAACGGACGAAATATAGCTCCGATTCCCGGAAAAGGAGAAATCGTAGAATGGCAGAACCTACGCACCTATTGGCTCGGACTGGTCAAGACAAGTTCGAGAGAACGTTATCTTCCAAAATAGTGTGCAAAAAAAAGCTCTACGGAACGCTCCGACTTTATAATTTTTATGAAACGGGGTCTAATAACAGCTCATTTATGGCGTTAAATAAATAATGAGATATCTTCGCGCCTTCATCCCTCTGCTCTGCGCCTTGCTCTTCCTGGCTGCCTGCGGCACCAAGAAGAACACTCCCTTGTCGCGTAACTGGCAGGCGTTTACAACCCGTTATAACGTCTACTACAACGGCAAGGAACATTATAATGAGCAACTTAAAGATATGGAAAAGGGATATGAGGACGACTATACCCGTATTCTCCTCACTCATCCCGCAGAGGCTCGCGGAGATCAACGGCGACCCCAACCCACAGGCGATTTCACACGCACAATCGAAAAGATGCAGAAAGCAATTCAGCTGCATTCTATCAAAAAGAAGCCGCAGAAAAAGAATTCTTCCGCCAAAGAAAAGGCTTTCCGCGCCCGCGATGAATTTAACCCTTTCCTGCATAACGCATGGCTGACCATGGGCAAGAGCCAATATTACAACGGTGACTTTCTCGGAGCTGCTTCCACTTTTTTCTATATCTCGAAACACTTTACATGGCTCCCGGATGTAGTGACTGAGGCACGCCTGTGGATGGCTCTTTCATATTGCGCCCTCGACTGGGCATACGAAGCCGAGAATGCCCTGCATATCGTAAAGGAAAAAGCACTCACAAACAACAACCTGCGCAATCTCTATAATCTCGCCAATGCTGATTACCTCATCAGGATTGAGAAATACAAAGAGGCCGTCCCGTTCCTTCAGAAAGCGGCTTCTAAGGCCAAGGGCTCGCAAAAAAACCGACTCTGGTTTCTTCTCGGACAGATATATTCCCAGATAGGCGATAAACAAAAGGCTTATCAGGCATATAAGAAAGCCGGCGCCGGCAGTTCGACCAATTACCGGACCAAATTCAACGCCCGGATAAAGCAAAGCGAGGTTTATACCGGATCAAACATCAAAAGCGAGGTTAGGTCACTTAAAGCAATGACCCGCTATGCACGTAATGCCGAATTTCTCGATCAGATATATTATGCTATCGGAAATCTCTATCTTTCAAGAGGCGACTCCACCGAGGCTATCGCTAACTATAGCCTCGCTGTAGAAAAATCAACACGAAATGCCATTGACAAGGCACTTGCACAACTCGCACTTGGCAATATTTATTTTGCAAAAGGGGAATACGTAAAGGCACAGCCATGTTATTCGGAAGCTATCCCGCAGCTCCCCGACAATTATCCGGGGTATAAACAGCTGAAGCAACGAAGCGATGTGCTCGACGAACTCGCGCTTTATGCCGGAAACGTCGAGCTGCAGGATTCATTGCTGAGGCTTTCGGAGATGACGCCCGAAGAGCGTGAGGCCGTTTGCAAGAAAATTGTGGAAGAACTCATTGCAAAAGAGAAGAAAGAGGCCGAAGATGCCAAACGCCAGCAGTATATAGAGGAACAGGAAGCCGCCGGACAGTCAAATATCAAGAAAGATGAGGCCACCCCCGCTTTTCAGCTTAATACCGACAAATCATGGTATTTCTACAATGCAACGGCAAAAAATGCCGGTAAAACTGAATTCCAGAGAAAATGGGGTGCCAGAAAACTGGAAGATGACTGGCGGCGTCGTAACAAATCATCATTTGCTTTCGATAATCCCGAAGATGAAAAAGCCGACGATGATGATGATGAATCTGCCGATAGCAAAGAGTCGGATGAGAAAGATGAGAAAAATTCCGATGAGAAAAATAAGAATGGTGCCGATCCGTCTGATCCTCATAATGTAGAATATTATCTCGCTCAGATTCCTACTACTGAAGAGGAGAAACAGACAGCCAACGATATCATTCAGGAGGGTCTTTATAACATGGGTCTGATCCTCAAGGATAAACTGGATGATTACCCTGCGTCTCGCAAGGAATTCATGCGTCTCGAAAACCGCTATCCCGATAATATCTATCGTCTCGACGTCTACTACAACCTGTATCTGATGGCCGTTCGGGAGAATGATGTGGCAGAAGCTGAGAAATGGCGTCGGCTTATTATCGAGCAGTTCCCCGACAGCCCGTATGGTCGCGCCATGCTCGATCCGCAATATTTCGAAAATCTACGGCGCATGAACCTTATTCAGGAAGAAAACTACGAGACGGCTTATCAGGCATATCTGGATAATAAAAATAACAAAGTGCATGAGATAACGCGCGATATGGAACGTGATTATCCCCTTTCGAAAATTCTTCCCAAATTCGTATTCATCGATGCACTCTCTTATCTCACGGAAAACGATAACGATAAATTTAAAGAGCGCCTCACGGAGCTTCTTGAGAAATGGCCTGATACGGATATGACCGATATGGCCGGCGGAATTGTCAGAGGACTTAAGGCCGGTCGAGTGCCTCATGCCGGTGTCTCCAATCAACGCGGTATGCTATGGACCATGCGTCTCTCCAACGATACGCTGCAACTTGCTCCCGACGGCACCCCGGCCAACTTCGAGCGAGACCCCGACAAGCCTCAGCTTCTTGTTCTCGTCTTCCCGCGCGATTCAGTGAATGCCAACCAGCTTCTATATGATGTGGCACGCTTCAATTTCTCCTCTTTTGTGGTGAAAGACTTCGATCTCGAACCCATGAGTTTCGGAGAAATAGGAATGTTGATAATACGCGGTTTCAACAATATGCGTGAACTGGAACATTACCGATCGGTGATGGAAAGCAATGATTTCCGTCTCCCGCCCGAAGTGCGCCCCGTCGAAATAAGCAAAGCCAATTTCGAACTTCTTCTGAAGGAAGGACGTTCATTTGAAGAATACTTCCTCTTCCTTGCCGGCAATCCCGACCAAGATGATGGTGATGAAGAAAAACAGGAAGAAAACGAAACAGGAGTAGAAAACGAAGAAACGGTTCTCAAACCGGAAGAAGATCTTAGTCCGGATGGAGATCTGAACCCGGCAGAAGAGCTTAATGAAGTGATTGAGAAAGAGGAAATAACTCCGGGAGAAACTGAAGAAGAAACTAAAGAAGAAATTGAAGCTGAAGCTGAAGCTGAAGCCGAAACTGAAGCTGAAAAAGAGCCCGAAAACAAAAGTCAGGAGTAATCCCCCCTCTGATCCATCCGATAATTCCAATCCACCCAAAGATAAAAATATGGCAGATTCCATTCTCTGGGCTGATGATGAAATAGATCTTCTGAAGCCTCATATACTTTTCCTTAAAGCAAAGGGATACGACGTCACAACGGTCTCAAACGGTCGTGACGCACTCGATGCGCTCGAACACCAGACCTTTTCCCTCATTCTTCTCGATGAGAATATGCCCGGCATATCAGGTCTTGAAACGCTCGATCTCATCAACCGCGATCATCCCGACATCCCGGTGATAATGATTACAAAATCGGAAGAGGAAAACATTATGGATCAAGCCATAGGCAACCGTATTGCCGACTACCTGATCAAGCCCGTAAATCCCAATCAGATTCTTCTTTCAATCAAGAAAAATCTGCATAGCCGCGAGATTGTGGCCGAAACCGCTTCTTCATCTTATCAGCAGGAATTCACACGCATTTCATCGCTTATAAATAGTGCTGTTTCCATCGACGACTGGAAGAGCGTCTATCGCGAACTCGTCAGATGGGAGCTGAAACTTGCCGAAACAGATAACAATCCGATGGAGGAGATGCTTCTTATGCAGAAACGCGATGCAAATTCCAATTTCTGCAAATTTGTGAAGCGCAACTACGAGAGCTGGGTGACAGGCGACGACCACCCTCTGATGAGTCATGAGGTGTTCCGCCGCCGCGTTTTCCCCCTTCTCGACAAAGGAGAGAAAGTTTGTTTCTTCCTTATAGATAATTTCCGTCTCGACCAGTGGAAGGTAATTCAGCCTATCATTTCGGAAAATTTCAACGTCTCCGAGGAGCTTTATACCACAATCCTCCCTACTTCCACACAATATGCCCGCAATGCCATATTCGCAGGTCTGATGCCACTGCAGATTGAGCAGATGTATCCGCAATTCTGGGTGGAAGAAGATGAAGACGAAGGGCTCAACATACATGAGGCAGAACTGATACGCACGCAGCTCGAGCGATTCAGACGTAAGGAAAAATTCACCTATTCCAAACTCAATGATTCATCGGCCGGTGAGAAGTTCATCCGGACTCTCAATTCTAACAAAGATATGCCGCTGAATGTAGTTGTGCTCAATTTTATCGATATGCTCTCGCATGCCCGCACGGAATCGAAGATGATCCGCGAGCTCGCGAACAGCGATGCTGCTTACCGGTCTCTGACAGAGTCCTGGTTCCGACATTCATCGGCGACAGATATCTTCCGTCGCCTCGCCGAACTCGGCTATCACGTCATTGTCACCACAGACCATGGTACGATTCGTGTCGATAATCCGATAAAAGTGGTGGGCGACCGCAACACAAACACGAACCTGCGTTATAAGGTAGGCAAGAATCTCAGTTATAATCCCAAGCAGGTCTATGAAATGCACAATCCCAAGAAATTCGGCCTCCCGGCTCCTAATCTTTCGAGCGTTTTCATCTACGCCTGCAATGAAGATTTCTTCTCTTATCCTAATAATTACAACTACTACGTTCAATATTATAACGGCACTTTCCAACATGGCGGAATCTCGCTTCAGGAAATGCTCGTGCCTCTTATCACCCTCACTCCGAAATGAAAAGTCTCCTTTTCGCTGCTCTTGGAGCCACAACGCTCCTCTCGACAATGACCCTTCAGCAGATTGAAGATGCCGCCGAGACCGGCGACAGATCGGCTATCGTCGCGTTGCGTGATTCGGCAGCCGCCGGCAATTCCGAGGCTGCTAATTTCCTCGGTTTTCTCTATTGGCAAGGAAAGGGCACACCTCTCGACCGTGATTCCGCTCTTATCTATCTGCGCGAAGCCGCCGATGGGGGAAGTCTGAAGGCCGCAGCAAATCTCGGCCATCTGCTTCTGGCAGGAGAAAATATAAAGGCCGACACATTAGAAGCAATAAGGCAACTCGACAAGGCAGCTACCCGCGGGCTCCCCGCAGCCATGCACGAACTTGATAATCTGATGAGTTCGGAAAGAAGCCTCAGCTTAGAAGCTCAAGCTCTGGCAGCGGCTCAAAAAAACTACGCGCTTGAACCCTCCGCTACCCTCGGCCACATTCTGGCTATTCTGGGCGATGCGCGCTCACGTGGACGCTCTATAGGTTATGATCATCAGAAATCGACAGAATACTTCTATCGGGCTGCCCGCCTCGGCAACCATCCGGCACAATTCATACTGGCAGAACTCCTTGAAATCTTTCCGGATGCTCTCTCCGGACTTTCTGACGATCCGGCCGATAGCGACAAAGAACGCTGGTATGGCCGCGCTTCAGCTGCGGGCATCAATGATGCCCGCGAAGCTTACCGACGCCTGTTCCGGCAGGAATAATTTAGGCCCCGTGGCTTAACACGAGGCCTTAAATTACCTATAGTGGATCAAAGACTTTTGCGTAGTATTTCAACTACCTCCTCATGATTCAACTCCTTATATCCGCCATTCAGGATGATAGTGGCATCCGCTATACCGTCAAGCATATCTGACGTCACTCCAAGCGATGTGATTTCAGAAGCCGCGCCGATTTCCCTTATCCATGCGTCAAGGGCATCGATACCCTCTGCAGCGAGCTGCTCATCGCTTTTCCCTTCCGAGGGAATTCCCCACACCACATGAGCAAAACGGGCGAAACGCTTAAGACCGTTTTTCATGATATAACGATAATAGGCCACTGAAATTCCCGATAATGTCATGCCGTGAGTAGCATCCGTGTATGCTCCGATTGCCTGCCCAATCATGTGAACCATCCAGTCTTGAGACTTTCCCTCACCAATGAGCGTATTGAGTGCCCATGTAGATGACCACATGAGATTGGAACGGGCCTCATAATTCTCAGGGTCGTTCACAGCCACACGGCTTGAAGCAATCACAGAACGCATCAGCCCCTCGGCCAGATAATCGGATGTGCTGTCGTCATCTCCGGAGAAATACTGCTCCATGATATGGCTCATCGTGTCGAAAATACCGGCCACCATCTGGCGATGAGGCAATGAGAAAGTGTAACGAGGATTAAGCACGGCAAACTTCGGCATTACCTCCTCTCCGAACACTTTTCCTATCTTCATTTTTGTAGCATGGTTCGTAATAACAGATCCGCCATTCATTTCAGAGCCTGTTCCGGCCATTGTCAGTACGGCGCCAACAGGTATGATTCTCTCACCGGGCGCAGGATCATCCTGTTTCACCCAGAAGCGTTCCCACGCGTCGCCCTCATACCATGCCGCCACGCTCACGGCCTTGGCATAGTCGATGGTCGAACCGCCGCCAACCGCCAGAATGAAATCCACATTGTTTTCGCGGGCCACCCTGCAGCCCTCGATAAGCTTATCGACTGTCGGATTGGGCATAACTCCGGGCAATTCCACCACTTCTTTTCCGGCAGCCCTCAAAGCTGATATGACATCATCGTAGACGCCATTCTTTTTAATCGAACCGCCACCGTATGTTAATAATACCTTTTTTCCGAAACTACTAAGAGCCTCAACAAGATTTTTCTCTGCTTCATCACCGAAATATAATTTCGTCGGATTAGCGTAAATGAAATTTCCTAACATAAATATCTGCTTAAATTAAACGATAAGTAATCCTCGTAAATCTTATCGAAGGTGCATACCTATCTTTGTCTATTGTCTATTTTTTTAATCAAAACCCTTAAGACTTTCATCTCAGAGTCCGATCTGAACTTTTTTACCATTGATAATATATAATCCCGGCTGAAGCGACCTATCAGTCACCCGATTGCCGGTTAAATCATATATAATTTCCTCAACCTCCGTAGCGCACGGATTTTCTTCAATACCTGAAGCCGACTCCAACGATAACGTAAGAGATATGTTTCCGTTGCCCAAGAACTCTTTCAGCTTGGTCACAGTGGCCTCGTCAATCTTTCCGAGACGTGTATAACTCCACGTATTGGTGCCATAAAAAATAACGATGTTATTTCCCTGATATAACATTATATCACCCGGTTCGGTTGTGATCTGAGAATTGGAGGTAGTGAATGACTGAGGAAGCTCTCCGACTTTCTCAAAACCGCCATAGTCGCTCATTAGGATGGTTACCGGGCCTTTCTCCAGCAGTTCCTTCAGTTCGCGGGTGGCTTCATTTTCCACAAGGGTTGCCGTCATTGAATTCTCACCAACAGTAAGTGAAACTTTAGTCTGTGAAGATACCATAAATGAAATAGCTGTGATTAACGTGATAAAAAATAGTTTTTTCATGTTTTATAAATTCTTCTTTTCCTGCCGAGTAAGTATTGAAAATGAAAAACAAATAAAAGGAAGGTATTTATGAGATGGGCTCTTATTAACCGCCTCCATTAACTCAAAAGTAAAATTAACTCTTTAAATACAATATAAAGGAGATATTTTTATGAAATTATACCCATTTTTTCAGTTTCAACCCTTTTTATTAACTTTGCCGGAGCAACCAATCTCTTGATTCACTTAATTTCATGAGCAAGATACTGAAGGTAAAGAAACCATCCGACTATAGTTCGTGGTTAGGACAGTCCGACCCCCATGAACTGGTGTCGGTAATCGACTATAGTAAGGTTTCTCCCGTACGTTACAGTCTTAATAACTATGATGTTTACGGACTGTTCCTTCAAGGGAAGGAGAAAGATTTTGATCTTGATTATGGAACCGGTAAATACGACTATAACGAAGATACGCTTATTTGTGTCGCCCCCGGACAGTTGGGTGGCAAGGAGGATAACGGAGAGTTGGTAGATCTCTCAGGATGGGCTGTTTTGTTTCATCCGGATATTTTACAGGGAACTGCTTTGGAGAAAGATATAAGAGACTTCCCCTTCTTCGATTATAGAATTAATAAAGCGCTCCGCATGACCTCTGAAGAGCGTGACATCATTATTGGAGTGATGCGACAGTTGCAGACAGAACTGACATTCTCATCCGACTCAATGCAAAACCGTATAATAGTCGGATTCATAAATATCCTGCTAAGATATGCACAGAGATTCTACAATCGTCAGTTCCTCACACACACTTTTAATAATAATGATATTCTCTCAAAATTTGAGAAATATCTGAAAGACTATTTTGACAACGAACGTCAGCTCACCGAAGGCCTTCCCACAGTAAAGTATATGGCCGATCGTCTCAATATGTCGCCTAATTATTTTTGCGATTTGATAAAACGTAAAACCGGAGACACGCCAAACCACTATATTAAAAGATACATAATTCAACTGGCCAAAAACCGTCTTGTGTCAGGAATGAGCTCCTCCGAGGTTGGATATTCATTGGGATTTGACTATCCACAACATTTTACGCGGATTTTCAAAAAAATGACCAACGAAACACCCGCCCAATACAGTAAACGCAGACTGACAGAAAAGAAATAAAG
>CAZOPN010000023.1:0-32377 GCA_964581685.1 uncultured Sangeribacter sp.
ATCACTCGCCCAAATCCGCCCCAGGGGCACTCAAATTTTTATGAGATGGGCTCTTAGGCAGCGAATCATAAAATATTTTCCTCCAGGGGTCGCAGGCTTGAGTCGATTTTGAGCTTGACTGTTCAGATCAACCGATAATCCATCTTAAAAAAGGAAACTGAAACCTCCGGATATTCTTACGCCCTGTACAGGAAGACCGGGAAGGAAATCATCATGCCGGTTAAGCAAGTTGTCAGCCTGGAGCCAAAGGGCGAATGCTTTGGTAAAATTGTAAGATGCGCCGAAATTGAGCATACACATATCGGGGAGACGCATACCCGTAAGCAGATTATTCTCCACGCCACTCACAATATCTGTGTATATACCCCGGGTATAGATCCGGCGTACCCCCCGGTAGTTGTAAGCAAGCTTGAATTTAAGAGTGCTCCAGGGATTCAGCTCAGCCGAGAAATCGGCAGTCCAACGTGGACGGTCGAGTCCGTTGAAATAACCCTTTTCTCCATTCTGCGGCTGATAGCGTCCTTCAGCCTTGAGGGTGAGGAGTTTCCCAAGATCATATTTGAGGTTAAGTCCCAGGCTATATCCATGGATGTTTGAGGTGAGATCGCTATTGAAGCTGTAGTAGAGAGGAGCGCTGTCGAACTCTTCCGGGAGAGCCGCGTTGCTGTTCAAACCGTTGTTAAGGAATGCCTGATACCATCCGCCGAGATATTCCCCTTTAGAGATTCTGAAGGCGAAATCCAGACCTGCGGAAAATCCGGAGAAGGGGCCGAAGTTAAAGCCGATCGAACCATCGATAGGGCTATACACCGGACGCGAAGAAAAGAGCGTAGGCTGTTGATAATAATCGCGTTCGAAACTGCCCGCCAGAGTGTGGAGGTTACTTCCGCCGAGGGCATGGAAATATAAAGCTACCGGGCCGGCCAGATAGTCTACTCTAACATCCGGTGCGATATGTAGAAATTTATATCTGTCGTTTTTAGTTCCGGCATTGAAACTCAAGTCCAGATCCACTCCGACGCGCACATTGAGTTTATCGCGTGTGAAACGATAAAAGGGAGTGAGCGTAATCATACCATAATTATCGGGTATGGAGAGAATTTCGGTGGTCTTTGCCGGGCGGGAATAGAAAAGTATATCGGCATTGAGATCTATTCCGAGAGCGGAGAGTGAAGAAGTCGGAAACTTAAATCCTCCGGCTATATTCAGATCTGTTTCACGCGTAGGTGAGAGATTCATAGGCATGAACTCCGAGGCTGAATAATAGTCTTCCGGGAGATAAAAAGAACGGTATCCAAAATATCGTGCACCGATAGCGGCGTTCCAGCTTATCCGGTCGCTATGCTCTTCCGACTGCCAGCCAACGCGTGCATCAATATCGTTAAGTGTCTGTGTCGGAGCTTTCGTGACTTCAAAAGGCGCAGTAGCGGTTGGCTCGGTCAAAGTTCCGGTATATGGATTGAAGCCATAATAATTGAAGTTCCCGATATGATAGTCGATAGCTGCATCGAGGCGTCCCAGACCGGAGAATATATGCGAGCCGAAAATACCGAGAGATTCATCGTATCGGTATTCCTTTATAGCTTCGGTTGCCTGCGAAAGTTTAGGCTTGTGGAGAGAGGTGGAATTATGCTGAAGGCGCACCCCGAGAGTGGTATGACTATCGTTGATGAAACGATATCCGAAGCTAAGGGTAGAATTAAGCCAAGAGCCTGCTCCTACTTCCAGATAACCGGGATAGGAGGAAATCTCACGCGTAGCGTTCCATCCTGTGGCGGGCATAGGGAGGGCGAACGGAGCGAATGCAGCCGGCACTCCTTTTGCGTCGTATGCGAGCGGAGTCTTGTCAAGAGAGAATCTGACGTGTTGCGGCAGGCTGTTAATACGGTCGATTCGGAAAATCTCGGGCACGTATTTACCCTCCACATTAATCGACTGATTGAACTGAGCCGAAGCCGGAGCCACGGCAAGGATGCTGATAACGGCAGCGGAAAGGGCGCTGCGGCATAATATATTTATTTCCATGATTTGAGACGCGTGTTGATATCAGACATTATATCTTTCTCTTTGCCCGGATAGTTTGTCTTCAGGCTGAGCAAATACTCTTTTGCCAGAGGAGTCCTACCCTGGGCATGATAGGCATCGGCAAGAATTATGAATCCTTTGGCCAGCCAGTATTGGTGAGGAGTCCCGGCATCAGTAAAGGCCGTCATGGCTTGTTCCGCCTTGCTGTATTCTTTCTTGTCGAGCCAGTGTTTTCCAAGCATCACAGCAGCCTCAGCACCAGCCTCAGCCGAAGGATTCGCGGCGAGTTCTTCAAGGATATTGACAGCCTCGTTATCACGGCCCAATGCCATAAGAGCCTTAACTTCGATCAGAGAGGCCTCCCCTGCGAGTCCGGCATCGATTCCACCTGAAGAGCGGGTGAGTCGGGCATATCTGATTTGTTCGTTGCTATCCTCCGATGTGCGCATGATTCCGGCGTAAGCATCTGCCATGAAATCAGCCGAGCCGGAGCGTTCCAGTTCCTTATAGGCAGCTAATGCATCCGCCTTTCGCCCGGGAATATTATTCTCAAGAATTTCGGCCTTCATAAGCAAAGCCTCCGGATATTGAGCCGAGTGTGGCCGTCGGGTTATCAGAGTTGAGAGAGCCGTCTCCGCTTCAGCATATTTCTTCGATTCACGGCATGAATATGCGATATCGAGGAGAGCCTGCGCCAGATATTTTCCATCGGGATAATCGCGAACATAATTGCGTAGCAGCAGAATGTTTTCGATATTATCTGCGTATGCGGTTTCAGCCCCGTCGAAGGCGAGTTGTTCCATCTCGCCGGCATCGAGTTGCTTGGCTTCGGGCACACTTCTGAGGAATTCGGCGTATGCCGCGAGTTCACCCCGCGATGCATAATATTTACGAAGGTCTTCATTTGCCAGTTGAGCCTCCTCGCTTGAAGGCCAGCGAGAAATAACCTCCTTGTAGGCTTCGGCAGCTTTTTCTCCTTTGTCGGTCTTGGAGTAGGAGAGTGCCAGACTAATCAGGGCCTTTCGGGCCTGAGCGGATTGAGGATAGCTGGAAGCAAGGCGACGGAAAGCATCAGCCGCTTTGTCGTCACGATCCATTCCTTGATATGTCAGCGCCGTTTCCATCAGAGCGTTGGGTAGCCATTTCGATTCCGGATAGAGCTGTTCGAGACGCGATAGTTCTGAAAGTTTTTTTGAGATATCCCCGCTAAGACCATACATCACGGCACGACGGTAGATAGCATAGTCTGTATCTGACGCGCCCGTATCGATAGCCTGAGAATAATTAGATAGAGCCGCCCGGTAGTCGCCTGTATAATAGAGGCAGTCGGCCATTCGGATACGTGCATCGCCGCCAAGAGGCTTCGGGAGTTCCGGCGAAGCCTTAAGAGCTTTGGCAAAAGAGGCGGCGGCAGCTGAATATTTCTTCTGCATATACTCCGCGTAGGCGATGTTATAGAGAGCCAACGTGCGGTTGGAAGAATTTTTTGCAGATTTCAGATATGAATTATATGCTGATAGGGCTCCTGAATAATCTGCCGATGAGTAGAGGGCGTCGCCCAGCCAGAGATAGGTCTGGGAGGCCAGTTCACGGTCGTGCGAAGCCAGTTTCAGGGAGCGCGACAGATAATCTTTGGCTTCGGCCGGCTTTCCGTTATTCATAGCTTCGACACCAAGCTCATAGAGCACTTTTTGTTTTGCAGCGAGAACCTGATTGGAGGGTTTCCTGATAGCCTCTATGCTTTTCAAAGCCTTAACATAGTCGCGTTCGTTATAATATGCCGTGGCAAGGTATTTCTCAACTTCCGGGCTATATTGGGAATCGGGGAAACTCTTTATAAAATTTTCAAGCAGTTCGGTTGAAGAGGAGAATGGCACATTGCCACCGTGGGTCACGGCGGCAGCATAATTATATAATGCAGTTTCGGTCACTTTCGGATCCCACGTCATCTTTGCCGCTTTTTCGAAAGCCATTGCGGCTGCATCCGGATTTCCACTCTTGATATCGCACTGACCCATGTAAAGCCAAGCACTTTGGGCAAGTTCGTTGTTGAGCTCGGTTAGAGCGGAGAACCGCTCGGTGGCAGCCTCATAGCGTCCCGCGTTATAATCGATCACACCAAGTGCGTATGAGGCATCGGCAGATATATCCTTACCGACTTTTTCCGCATATCTTTCAAGATATATTCCTGCAGAGTCAGGGTCTCCGTTTCGGAAATAGCTTAGTCCGACCACACGCTCCGTCTCCGGAATCAGTTCCTGCACAGGTTTCTTTGCAAGCAGCGAGCGGCCGTGGGCAATAACATTATCATATTCTCCGCGCCGATATTCAATCTGGGTCATATAATAACCGGCCTCAAGCCCTTTTTCATTCGCCGGCACGCGCGCAAAGCCGGAATATGCCTTATCGTAATCTCCCTCCACATAGTCGAGATAGGCATTATAGAAAGTAGCGGCGTCCTTATATTCCGGTATTGCCGAGATACGGCTGAAATATCCACGCGCATCCTTGTATATTCCGGCTTTAATCATCGATAAGCCTTTTCGATAGCTGTAGAGATAGAGATCGCTCCGGTTCAAGCGGTCGAAATCAATATCTTCGTATGCTTCGAGAGCTTCGGGCCAGTCATGACGGAAGAAATAAAAGTCTCCCACTGCAAGCCGAGCCTTTAATGCGAGGGGAGAGGCGGGAAATTCGGAATAAAATGCTTTAAGCAAGTTTACACACTGTGCATCGCCTCTTTCGTAGAGAGCCTCAGCAAGCATATATATAAGTTCCTGACGGTTGGCTTCCGAAAGATTTGCCAACGCGTTGGGCTGATTTTCGATATGTTTCAGCTGGTCGATCACTCCGGCATAGTTGCCGGCCGCCATCATTGTCCGGGCTCTTTCAAGATATCCTGCATCAAGAGGAGAGAAGCGTTCGGGAGAAGCACTAACCTGTGCCGACCCCGCAAATGAAACGGCACTGAGAGCTGCGGCGCCGAGGAGAATGCGGAGGCGTCCGGGTAGAGTATGGTTATGTTTCATAAGCAATTCCGAAAAAAATGTGAAATGGGCTCTATAAGCAATCCGCTTTGGCAGATTTGTTATGCAAATTTAATAATAAGACACTATCCCGCAAAATCTTCGAAATGAAATTGTCCGTTAAATACGGTTTTGTCATTAATATAAGGGAGGGTAAGCAATAATGTAGTTATGAGTCGGGGCCTAAGCCTGAATAGGCTGCCATACCCTGCATTTGCCCGGAGTAGAATACGAGAGAGAGCGTGTGGATTTCACGCTCTCTCTCGTATAAGGTATATTAAAAAGCTGCTCTTAGAAACTCTTATTGCCCAATACTTAGGCCCTATTTCTTATAGTGGCCTTAGGCCCCATTTTTTATGAGATGGGGCCTAAGTTTTTTGAGGGAATCATCTATTTGATAAATGTGCGTAACTTCAATGCCAGTGCAATACGCCATACTCCAAAGAAAAGGAGAGAGAAACCTATCCACATCCATCCGACTAATCCACCGAAGAGGGGATTGAAAAGGAAGTAGATCACAAAGACAATTGATGCTATAAGCAGGAGCACCATCCATATTGTCCATGCCACGTTATTACGTGAGAAATAAGAAACTTCGCCTAAAGAGTTGATAGCCACGACAAGAAGCCAAATTCCAGCAGCGTATGCGAAGGAGACGGCCAAAGTTTCGGCGGGCATTGCAAACAGCCAAGCTCCGCAGATCACTTCAAGCAGACCGAGCACGAGGCTCCAACCCCAGTTTGTGTGCAGACGCCGGTTGGAGATGGAATAACAGAAGTTCAGAATTCCGGCAAAAATCAGAGCTCCGGCAAATACGTATGCGAAAACAGCTAAAGATGTTTCCGGAGAGCAGAAGCACCATACTCCGAGACCTATCGCAATCAGTCCGGTTATTAGCGGCACCCACCATATTTTATGGAGGCCTGTGTAATTTCTTTCCATATTGTTCATAACTTTAAATTTATGATACGTAGTCTTAATAATGTTTTCACAATATTAACACTTATTGACCTCCAATGGTTGAGAGCTATATTAATCCGTGTTGTCTCAGATTGTATCAGAAAAGAATTTTTTCGAGGATATAGACGCCGGCTCCTGATAAATAACCGAGGAGCGCAACCCAAGTGAAATTCTTAAAATACCAGCCGAAGCTGATCTTTTCAATTCCCATTGCGATCACGCCGGCTGCCGAACCTATAATAAGTATGCTTCCTCCCACACCGGCGCAGTAGGAGAGAAGTTCCCAGAATGATCCGTCGACCACAAAATATGAGGCGTAGCCGGCTGCTCCCGGGTCGGCTACAGGATACATACCCATCACTCCGGCTACAAGGGGAACATTGTCGACTATCGAGGATAATACACCGAGTATAATATCAATTGCATAGATATTATGTATCTCTTCATCAAGGAAGCCTGCAATATTGCTGAGCACACCTGTAGCCTGAAGCACCGCTACGGCCATAAGGATTCCGAGGAAGAAAAGAATTGAAGGCATGTCGATGCGTGAGATGATTTTTGGCAGTCGCAGCTCCTTGGCCTTGTCGATCATCTTGCCGTTGTAGAAAAGTTCGGTGAAGACCCAGAGCACTCCCAGAACGAAGAGTATGCCAACGAAGGGGGGGAGATGGGTAAACGTCTTGAATATGGGTACGAAAATAAGACCTCCAACTCCGAGAAAGAAGATGGTTGTACTTTCGCGCTTGGTTATGAATCTGTTTGTTTCTACAGGAGGCTGCGCAGCCTGTAGATTACCCTTGAGTTTGCGTGAGATTATAAGCATGGGCACCACCATGGAGACAATAGATGGTAGAAGCACATAACTCAGCAGCATCGGGGCCGTGACGTTGCCTTTAACCCAGAGCATAATGGTGGTGACATCTCCGATTGGCGACCAGGCGCCTCCACTGTTGGCAGCGATGATGATAGCACCGGCATAAAGCCAGCGATCGGTTTTTTCTGCTATCAGCTTACGCAGGAGCATGAGCATGACTATCGTTGTAGTGAGATTATCGAGGATAGCCGACATGAAGAATGTGGTGAAGCAGATAATCCAGAGCAACTTCCGTTTATTGCGCGTATTGATCCTGTCGGTAATGATTCGGAAGCCGCCGTGGACATCAATAAGTTCGACAATCGACATCGCCCCGATGAGGAAGAGAAGGGTCTGGGTGATATCCCCCAGATGCTCGATGATATCGACGTTTAGCACATATTCCAGAGCTTGTCGGCCCAACGACTCGTTTGCGAGTTGCGGCCTTTCCTCCAGAAAGCGGTGAAAATTGTCGGCAGACACCACCGGCACAATCGACTCGGCGCCTATGGTATAAATTATCCACATCAACATTCCGAGCAGAAGAGCAGAAGCCGTTTTATCGACCTTCAAGGGGTGTTCGAGGGCTATGAAAAGATAGCCGATAATAAAAATAATAAGTAATGAGGTTATCATTTTAATTGGACGTAGAATGCAGTTACAAAAAAACAAATAATTCGGCAATCCTGCAAGAATAAGCCGAATTATTATGGAAAAATTTCTTTAATTAATTCTCAACCGGTATTTGGAGTCCAATGGGCCTTGAAGGGATATTACCTTTAACATTTTAACGAGTGACAATAACACCATTAGTTACTCGCCTTCAAATCTGTCAAGTTTTTTCAGGGATGATCAGAATGCCTCTATTATTCCCTGAAAATCTTACATATAATCTTTGCCGGTAACTAACTCTAATTTTTTTAGTGCAGGGGCCTAAAAGATTAACTAAGAATATTTACGGAGCTTTAACGTAGTTCCCAGAAGGCTATGGCCGCCGCCGCTGCGACATTCAGAGAATCAACGCCATTATGCATCGGAATAATTACCGTGTAATCAGCTTCTGCAATAGTGGTTGCCGGTAGTCCGTCTCCTTCCGTCCCCATTATAAGGGCGAGTCTTGGCTCATCGCGTAGCGTGGGGGAGTCAAGAGGCAGGGCATTCTCGGTCAGAGCCATAGCCGCGGTCTTAAATCCATATTTTCTGATTTCGGAGGCACTCCCGGAAAGTCGCGTCCAGGGCACAAGGAAGACAGAGCCCATGGAGACTCGAACAGCTCGACGGTTGAGAGGATCGCAGGCCGTTGGAGAGAGGAGCACTCCGTCGATTCCGAGAGCGGCTGCCGACCGGAAAATTGAGCCGATATTGGTCGTATCCGTCACATCATCTATCACTACCAGTCTGCGTGCATCGCGGCAGATATCTTCAATCGAAGGGAGGGCCGGGCGTTTCATGGCACAGAGCACCCCTCGGGTAAGGGTATATCCTGTGAGTTCGGCGAGTAACGCGCGAGGTCCGGTAAATACCGGTATTTCAGGATGAGCCGCTATGATATCGGCAGCATCGCCGGATATATGTTTGTGTTCGCAGAGAAGGGCCAGAGGAATCATACCTGCAGCTAAAGCGGTGCGGATAACTTTAGGACTCTCCGCGATGAAAACGCCCTTGTCAGGTTCGAGTGTGTTTCTGAGCTGGGCTTCTGTGAGCGAAGCGAATACTTCTACTCCCGGGTGGTCGAGACTCGCTATTTCAATGATCCGGCTATCCATCAGTTTTCACAAAATTATATTTAACGGGAAATTGGAGTTATTGGAGAGCAATAGACTGCAAATATAGTGATTTTTTATGGGCGTAAAAACTTAAAGAGGCGTGCCGTGAAAACGACATCGCCTCTTTAAGACCTTTCCTTTAATGTTGCTTGATGCTTATTTATGCCTATAAAAATATGTTGTTATGACCTAATCGTTATATTCTGAAGCTTATGATTTTTGCTTCATTTTGCCGTTTTTATCATTGCGTCCGGTCTGACGGTTATCAGCGTGGTGACGTCCGTGAGCCTTCATCTTACCCTGTTTGTTTTTTGAATCCCTAAAAGCTTTATGATGGGTAGCTTTGTTTCCGTTCAGAACCTGATTCTCAAGATAAACCACATATTGATCGGGACCGATAATTGCTTTAACCTCTTCGAGATATTGTTTCTTGGCGGCTCTACGCTCTGCGCGGGCTGACGAATCGCGACGTTGCTTTTCAGCTTTTGCCATATTGCTCTTTTCTCTACGCTCCATTTTGCGGCGGCTATCGAGCTGTTGAAGTTGAGTCTTCTGCGTTTCAGTCAGAGTCAGACCTTCGTAGGGATTCTTACGATTTTGTTTCTTATCTGATTTTACTTTTCCGGAACGGGTCTTGTCTCCTTTAATCTTTTTTCCCTTTTTCTCTTTTTTCTCTTTACGCAAGTTTTCAACCTTCTCCTGTTTTGCCTTATTGTCGGTATTCTGTGTCTGGGCAATTGATCCGAAAGCGACCAGCGACATTATCATGAAAGCAACACCTAAAATTCTCTTTTTCATCTTATATCTTTTTATCTGTAATACAATTTTAATTTGTCGTGAATCTTCGTTTTAAATCAAGATTCGGTTATATGACACACGAATATTTTCGAAGTTTAAAAGTAAAAAACTATTTAACAATGATTTAACAAACTGCTTTGGATATTGTAAAAAAATCCTAAAATTGATAAGTGTGAATTAAACCTTTTTTATAAATTTACGTCCGCAAGCAACTAAATTAACATGAGATGCGACAGATTATAAAACATTTTACCGACGACGATCTTTATAAATTCACTATGTGTTGCGCTGTGATTAAAAATTTTCCGCGCACTCAGGTTAAATATAGGTTCAACGACCGTGACCATACGGTCTATCCCAAAGGTTTCGCCGGGTTGGTGGCCGAGCAAATCGCTATGCTTGAAAATGTAGTTATCACAGAGGAGGAGATTGCCTTCATGCGACGCAAATGCAATTATATCCCCGACTGGTTCTATAGTTTTCTGAAAGGATTCCGCTACGATCGCCGTCGCGTAAATGTATCTCAGGATTCAGAAGGACATCTGTCGATTGAATTCGAAGGCAATTGGAGTGAGACGATCCTTCTGGAAGTCAAGGTGCTCGCCATAGTGTCGGAACTGTATTATATTGTCACGGGAGAAGACAGCAAATTCGATTACGACAATTTTTATGAACGTTCGATAGAGAAAGGCAACCGACTAATCGAGGCGGGCTGCCTTTTCGGCGACATGGGCACGCGTCGCCGGGCTTCGTTCCGCGCACAGGAGCTGCTTATCGGAGCGATGGTTGAAAGCGATAAACGCCACAACGGGTCGGGCCGTTTTGTCGGAACGAGCAACATTTATTTTGCCATGAAATATGATATTGTTCCTATGGGCACGATGGCACATGAATTCGTATGTGCCATAGCCGGGATGTATGGCCCGCTTATGGCAAATCATATCGCCATGAACAGATGGGCCGGCACATACCGGGGCACATTGGGCACTTTCCTTTACGACACTTATGGCTGGCGTATCTTCAGTCTTAACTTTTCTGAAGACTATGCCAATATGTTCAAAGGCTTGCGTGTAGACAGTGGCGATAACTTCGGGCAACTCGATCTTATAATAGAAAAATACCGCTCACTGAATATCGATCCTGCCACAAAGCAGGTGATATTCAGCAACGGTCTTAATGTTGATGAGGCAATAAAGATTCAGAAATATGCGGAAGGGAAATGTCTGCCCTCATTCGGGATCGGCACTCATTTCACCAATGATTTTCCCGGTGTGCGTCCCCGTAATATCGTAATCAAGCTGCTGGCTGTTAAAATCACGGAGTCATGGCCCTTTTATTCTCCTACGTGCAAGCTCAGTGAAGATACCGGTAAATACACCGGCGACCCATCGGTGGTGAGACGTTTCATGGAAATACTCCAAATAAAAGCATAGGCCATATTCCTTTATTTCTATTTCGGAACATCAGGGCGTTGCTCTAACGGCTTAAAGCCATGCTTACCTGTGAGGCAATTTGTCCCATTCCTTTTATATTGGGATGGCCCGCTGTTTTGTCGATATCTTTAAGCTGGATATACGGAATGGAAAAACGGGTACATGCCTCCACGATAGAGTTGGTGATTTCCGGTTTTAGGCCATCGTTGATAATATAGAGGAATTTCGTTCCGGAATAAGAATTCGTGAGATGTTCAAGCATGAAAGCCAGAGCGGGTCTGAACGATTTTAAATCCTCCTCTGTCCAGTCGTTCCAAACGAATTCACCGATAGGGGAGTTGGCCCAGGAATCGTTTGTAGCTCCGAAAATGAGAATTAAATCGGGCTGCCCGAGATTGTCCATTCGTGTGATAAAGGAGAAACCTGACGCATCGTTACCCTCATAGCCCGTATTGCAGATAGTTGAACCTGAATATGAATTGTTTTTTTCAAGACTATAACGGGGATCGGAAAGTAGGATTTGCCACCATGTCTGGCTCACATCTGTCAGATCCGTTTTCTCAAGATTCGGATTTGTGAAATACCATACGGCATTGGAGTCGGGTGTGACATGTCCCTCAAAAGTTGAATATGAATCTCCAAGAATAGAAATACGCAGATCATCGTTGGCGGTAGCCCGTAGAAAAAAAGATCCCGACAGGATGACATATAGCGCGAGTCTCTTCAATTTTATTTTCATTTTGATTTATTTATTTAGATCTCAACAACCCCCATCTTCCTTCTGATTCATCACCTGTAGAATAAAAATGGAGCGGAGCCTAAAGAATAGTAATCAGTAGAGCCGGCCCCGCTCCATAGTGATAATTATGAGAAAGGGTTATGAAAAGGTGTCGTCATTATCGCTGTATGAATTTTTTGCCATTACGGATTACAATTCCGCGATAGTTATTATCAACCTCAATGCCGAATACATTATATGTTTTGCCTCCGGCTGTTTCATCGGCTTTGATTGTGTTTATTCCGTTCACATCCGTACCATCATTGTAAGCGATGATATTTGTCATATAGATCACCGGAGCATGTGCAAAATCGTTGGCAATCTTTTCTCCGGCAATTTGGAATACGTTCACACCTTTATTGATATATTTCTCCTGTGTCTCAGGGTCGGTCTTGACCTCGCTCCATTGGAAATTATCAGGATTCTCCATATCTATGTCGATACTTGTCCATTCTCCTCCTTTCAAGGGATAAATATCGGAGACGTATGCCTCTCCGGGCCACCAGTTCTGCAGTTTGAAGCAAACTTCATCATCTGTCGATGCCCATAAATCTATATGAAGATATCTCCATGGTGCCAGACTCACTGTTGATGGAAACTGTAGGGGAAGGAAATCCAGACCATCGATACGGAACGCGGAGGCACCCCCTTTACATTCGTCTGCACTGATTACTGTTTTCTGTCCCCAAGCGACGGGGGCCCAGTCAGAAGCGGGATTTCCGTTACCGTCACGGAGCACTTCGAAATATTTATCTTGATCTGCTGCGAAAATAACGCCAATCTCTGCCGGATCGAAGTCAATGGGTGCAGGGTCTTCAGGAGTCTGTGCATTAAGGCTTGAGGTTGCGAGCGTGGCAAAAGCTGCCAATAAGAAAAATTTTGTAGAAAAATTCATAATATAAGATTTTATAGTTTTATACCTTGTTTTTTGTGGGAACGGGAGAGCAGAACGTGCTTTCCCGTTCCCTTTAATACCTAAATAATCTTTTTTACCTTAAGATAAGTTTCTTACCGTTTCTAATTACAATTCCCTTATAGTTTTCATTAACCTTCTGGCCGAGTACATTAAACATTTCGGCGTTTTCTTTATATGATTCATCTGAAGTTATACTTTCTATGCCTGTGCCGACGTTGGGAGTCATATCCACTGAAGCCGGTTTTCCGTTGTCATCTGTCGCAACTCTGAGCATGTAGTTTCCGGCAGAGTAGCTCATGGGCTTGATTTCCTCAGCCGATTCGGGATCGATTTCCTCTAAACCGTCATCTGTTACGTGATAGATAGTTCCGTTGAAACCGGTCCAGGTAGCGTTACTTCTGGTCAGGTCAGACTCTTCGCTGAAGTTATATTTCGAAAGGACGAAATGAGTAAGGTCGCTCCCCGTGATCTGAAGAGATTCGAGCACATATTCATTGTCATTGTTTTTAGTGAGTTTCTGGTCGTGAGTGCTGTCGTAATCTCCTGTCTGAGTTGTGTAGTGGATATAGAGCACATCTTCTTTTGGTTCATTATAGACAACAGTGATCTCTTCAACATCCGTTGCCTCTTCCTCTGTAAGACGGATATCGCAGCGGAAGGTATCTACGATTGTTCTTGAACTGACCTTCACAAATTTTTCACCGTCAAAAAGGTATCCCGGGAGCGGAACATAGTTAGGCTGGTGAACACCATAGTATATAGAGCCCGGTTCTGCTGTTGAAGCCATCCATGCGCGTTTGCCATCATCAGAGAATTGGAAATCAGGTTCGCCCGTAAGCCGGATAGTATATTCTCCCTCTGTATCTGCCGTCAGGATTACAGGAACATTTGCCGGTATTATTTTTCCTTCGATAGGATCCATAGTCATGACCCCGTCGGAATATCCTGCAAAATGATATGCTGTCAAGCCCACCGGCAGGATAGCCTGTGCAGGAGCGACGAATGTTCTGTATTTAGCAATCTCCACTGTGAAAGAGTGGACTTCTTCGAAGGTGATTGAAGCTTTGGAATAATCAAAAACAGCTTTCCATAAACCATTCTTCTTTTTCCCCGGAGTTTCGCCCTCGACAAAATAAGCCTGATATTGATTATTCCCACCTGCTATATAATCATTTGTGGATTTGCCCAGGTCTATATTTCTTATGGTTGCATAATCTTTTTTTTCTGAGTCATTCAGATATGTTGTCTGCGGGTCACCGGTTGAACTCCCCTCAAAATATCCCATTGCAGTCCAGTTTGAGTCGCAGATAACGTATGGAGTATTGCTGAATGAAACGAATGCCGTACCATCTTTCTGTATCCAGGCTGCCACCATAACTGTGAGTTCTCCATCTTCAAATCCACGTTCTATCTGTGAAAAGCCTGCTTTTACAGTTTCTCCTCCATCCTGAGGAGTATAGTAAACTGTATATTGATATTTGGTATGGGTGTCTTCAAAAACCGGAATTGTCACTTTTGCATTATATACAGGTGTCTGAGCCTCGCTTTTGGTATGATCGGTCGGCACCATCTCGATAACCTCAGGATCATCTCCGGGATTAACTTTGGCAACCTCAATCACGAAACCGGGTGAATAGGTTTTGGGTTCATCTCCTCCATCTTGAGCAAAAGCTGAGAAAGCCATCATTGCGGAGGCCATCAGGAAAATCTTTTTCATTTCTATAGGTTTTAAATTTTAAGTTTTGTTTCTTTTGCCACAAAATTAGATTTTCCTGTTTTCCCGTAATGTCAGATTATGATTTATAGATAGAAGAATCTTACATATCTTGCAATTATGATGGAACAATTCTGTTTTTTATTCGTTACAATATTCTTTCATTATTAAGATAACATTGATTGATAGGTTTTTACGGCTTTATAAATTTGCTTTGTCCGGAATCTGCAAGTTTTATTATGAGTTCACCGAAAAGGGTGTTCTGCCATGCGAACCAGGGACGGGTAAAGTCGGAAGGATCATCAACATTGAATGACTCATGGATAAATCCCGTGCCGTTATCTGTATTAATCAGCAATGAAACACATTCATCGATCTCTTCCGGGTCAGTAGCTGTGAAAGCTTTCATCATTATGCTCATCGGCCAAGCCATGCGATAGCCAACATGCGGGCCTCCGATACCCTCACCGGCTTTCCCTTTGAAGAAATAAGGATTATTCTCGCTCCAAACCAATTTTCGTGTATTTTGATATATGGGATCGTTCAGGTCTATGTCACCGAGATAAGGCATCGAAAGCAGAGAAGGCACATTTGCATCATCCATAAGGATATGATTGCCGAAACCATCTACTTCAAAGGCATAGACCGGGCCGAATTCCGGATGCTCGAACACGGCATATTCACTTAATGCTGTCTCAACTTCAGTTGCAAGAGCGCGACATGCTGCGGCAAGTTCCGTTTCATGATTCACATTGCTCAGGATTTCGGCCGCTTTCCGAAGCGTTGTCACGGCGAAAAAATTGGATGGAATCAGGAACTGGAATGTTGTGGCATCATCAGAAGGACGGAAAGATGAAGCAATGAGTCCGCATGGTTTAACCGGCGTTCCGAGTCCGTTATTGCTAAGCGTATCGTATGCCCTTTCCGTCTTGCGCCGGAAGGTATAAGGAGTGGAACCATCCTTACGTTGCTGAGCAGAGAAGGTTGTGAGAATATTTCTCACCGCATCAATCCATAAAAGATCGAAAATTGAATCATCTCCCGTTACTTTCCAATATTCGTAGGCGAGTCTGACGGGATAACACAAGGAATCGATCTCCCACTTGCGCTCGTGTACCTCCGGAATCATCTCTGTCATATCTGTTTCCCAATAGCTTCCGGTCGGACCTTCATTAAAGGCATTGGCATAGGGATCCAGCAGGATACATTTTAGTTGCCGTCGTATCACTCCCTCGATCAGATGTCGCAATTCTACATCATCTTTAGCAAGATATACATAAGGCCATACCTGTGCGCCCGAATCCCGGAGCCACATCGCCGGAATGTCGCCCGTAACTACAAAGGTGTCATATTTACCATTCTCATCCACGCCAAATTTAACTGTCGTATCCAGAGTATTTGGAAAACAATTCTCAAACATCCATGCTAATTTCGGATCATTTAACATGGCCTTTACTCTCGCAATTTCATTTTCAACGGCCCGGCTTGTAAAGGCCCTTTCTGTTTCAGAGGGGCGTAACGTCCTATTAAATCTAGCGTTATGAGCCGCTATTCTTGCTGAGGCTGCTTCTTCTCCCGATAATCCGGCTGGTTTGAAGTGTAACCGGGTAACGTCTTTATCTGTAAGAAATTCATACCATGTGCAGGCTGCTACATATCTGCCGAGAGGAATCGAAAGGTGGAAGCCGTCACGGTTGAGGATATCGCCGAAGCTTTTTCTTGCATTTTGAATGGCGATGCCGGAGGGAATCACACGACTGATGCCGTTTCGTGGAATTACTGTCTTGACAATCGAAAGAATACTATCGAGCATAATCTCTTGGTCAGAATTATAATATCTGAATTTTTCAGAATCATAGTCGCGGGCGTACGACCACGTATTATGCCATACTATCTCCGGCTCTTTATCAGATATTGTTTTTTTTACGGCTGCAATAAGCTTATCAAGGTTTTTATAGGAGTCGGCACAACCCGACACCGGACTCGCCTGCTGTAGACTTATGATGTCCCAGGGTTCGTCGTTTATGATCTCCTGCAAGGTCTGTTTCTCTGTGGTTGAAAGTTTGCCATTCTCTATTTTCCGATAGGAATAATTGGCTTTTTTTGCCTGTAGATTATCCAGATGACGGTCAATCGTGCAGCCCCCTATATAAGCATTACCGATAATTAAGGTGTCGCCCGATTCAGCAGCTAACTCCCAAAGATAATTCTCAACCGCATCGGCTGAAAAACTATTTCCTATCGCAAGAATTCTTTTATTTTTAGCCTCTGTATTTAGATTGATGCTGAAGATAAAAATAAAGAGAGTTGCAATCGGAGCAACTCTTTTTATAAAATGATCAAGGTTCATGATATTTTTTTATGGATAATTCAGTATTGAAAATTAATCGAGATAGTAAAGTATTTAAAAATCTTAAACAATAAAGCTCATTCATAAAACAATTGAATCGTGAAGCGGAAGATTAGATGAGGAATTTCCGACAAGAATCTCGAATTCACCCGGATCAACAATAAAATTATGAGAATTCGGGTCAAAATGAGCGAAAGCCTCCCGGTCCAGAATTATGGTAACTTTCCGGCTTTCTCCCGGTTTTAAAGAGACTTTTTCAAATCCTTTGAGTTCCTTTATCGGACCGGGAAGGCTACTCTCCACATCGCGTACATATACCTGAGCGACCTCTGCCCCCTCTTTTTTCCCTGTATTCTTTATTGAAAAGCTAACTTCTATCTGGTTTTCACCGAGTTTACGTAGAGAAAGGTCGGAAAAATCAAAAGTGGTGTACGACATACCGAACCCAAAAGGGAAAAGAGGTTTCACGCCATTTTTATCCGACCCCCTGTATCCATGAAATATTCCTTCACGATATTCTATATGACCGCATTCTTCCTTAGCCGACCCATTTGCCGATTTGCGGTTGGCGTAGTAATTCGTATGTGCGGGGCTATCCTCAAGCCGGGCATAATATGTTATTGGTAATTTTCCGGAAGGAGATATCTTACCGGTGAGTATCTCAGCCAGAGCAGTACCACCTTCCTGTCCGGGATACCAGGCCATTATAATTCCTTTGGCACTATCTATCCAGGGCATCATATCAACAGCTCCGCCACTATTTACAATAACTACCACATTAGGATTAACAGCCGCAACTTCCTTGATGAAATTTTCTTCATATTCGGGAAGACCATACTGGCGGTCGAATCCCTCACTCTCAAGTTCACTGGAGAAGCCGGTATTAATCACCACATTATCCGAGCTTTTCAATATTTTATTAAGCCAATCCTTTTTCAATGATTGTGCGGTAAGATCTATTTTTGCCCCTCCTGTATATTCATAATATTCTATCCGGAACTCATATCCTTTATCTTTTTTCATCGGATAACTGATTATCCTTCTGTCGTAGGCATGATTTCCCCAGTGTTCGGCAACAATGGAGTCATTGATAATCAGACGATAGCCGTCATCCCCTCCAATAGCGATGCGGAGAAGCTCTTCTTCCGGAGAATGGTAATACCCCGTCCAGACTGCAGAGAAATTATCTACCGGAAAACCTTCCGCAGGGCCGGCATAACCATAATCAAAGTTAATCTTCTGATCAATTCTCACAATCGAGGGGACACCTTGCTTATCCATATTGTCATAATAGAAAGCATTAAAGCCGCGCTTATTCATGGAGCTGTCTGTGAAGAAATTCAGGGACACATCTTCATACATATCCTTATTTCTGATCGCCGTTGTATTCTTATGCAATCGGGGCAATTCTTTTGAAAGTGGAGATAAAGAATACGCAAATACCGCGCCGCTCCCTCCTCCGGATACAATTGTATCCGAATTGATTCCTAATACAATAGTTCGTCCATGTAGCGGAAGGATATTGTCCTCATTCTTTAAGAGCACTATTGCCTCGCGTGCCGTATTTAAGGCTGAGACTTTTGAACGCGGATTATCGAGCGGGAGCGATTCATCCTTCTGTTCCCTGTCCAGCAATCCGAAAGCAGATAGAGTCTGGATAATATGAATCACCTTTTCGTCTATTGTTTGCATGGTTATCCTGCCGTTGCCAATTGCATCTCTGAGCAAAGAATCGGTAAAAAATACAGCTTCCGGCATTTCCAGATCAAGGCCACCGTTGGCTGCATTGACTGTTGAATATACGGAACTCCAGTCGCTCATCAGTATCCCGTCGAAGCCCCACGTATCTCTAAGCAAATCCTTGTTAAGACGTTGGTTTTCGGTGGAATGGACTCCGTTAAGCATATTGTAGCTGTTCATGACAGCGCCTACACCGGCTTTGCTGACAGCTTTCCGGAATGTCGGCAAATATATTTCTTGAAGCGTCCGCTCATCAATGTCGCTGCTTGTGTGATGACGGTCCCATTCCTGATTGTTTCCTGCAAAATGTTTTATAGTTGAAATCACACCTTTCGACTGTACTCCTTCTATATAATTACATGCCATTTCCGAGGCAAGATAAGGATCCTCACCCATATATTCGAAATTACGTCCGCATAAAGGATAGCGGTATATATTCACGCCCGGACCGAGCAGAATTCCTATGCCGCGTGCCCGTGCATCTTCACCAAGACTTTCTCCATATTGGCGTATTAGGTCACGGTTCCACGTTGCGGTAGCAGCGATTCCGCTTGGGAAAAGAGTGCTGTGTTCGCAATGGTTTCTGATTCCCTGCGGCCCGTCGGCAAGCAGAATACGAGGTATTCCCAGATGTTCTATCGGACGCAAGGAGAAGGCTGTCTCTCCTGATAGATAGGAGAGTTTCTCCTCTAAAGTCATCTTGCTTACGAGTTCTTTGGCACGTGTCTTGTCTTTATCAGTTATTACAACACTTTTTGCCGATAAGCCTAAGCCTAAGATAATAAAAAATAGAAAGAGTTTCTTCATGTAGTTTATTCGTAAGTCCATCCGGTTTTACCATCAGTGAGGCCCTTTATCTGGGCCTCCTTCCAGTCCGGACTTTCAGGAGTAAGGTTAGTATAATAAATTAGAGTCGCTTTTTCATCGAGCAGCCGATTCTGTAGTTTGCCGATAGAAACTTCTTGCACAGAGGTGTCTCCGTCAATCGCCAGAGCCGCCGCTGCTCCGGCAGCTTGTCCGAGAGCCATCCAGCAGGGCTCCATTCTCAAAGTGGAAAATCCTATATGCGAACCGCTAACCGGGACCGGTAGCAGAAGATTGTTTACCTCTTTAGGGACAATCACTCCATAGGGAACTGTGTAGACCGCCGTGGGATAACTTATAAATCCGTCAAGATGCGCGCGTCCCTCCTCACGTTTGCGTGCTGCGTGAGAATCAAGAGCGTAATGACTTGCCGTGATGCTTGTGGAATGTACCGGAGGACGTGCTCCTTCCTCCACGGGCAATGCATCGGCAGCCGTAAAGAAATACATACCCTCGAATCTACGCCCTTCCCTTACGTAGACTTGACGGGGAAAATATTCGTTATCTGTATATTCTGCGGCTGATAATCCCCATTTATTCACAGCCTCCCTAAACTGGTTGGGAAGAGCGGAGTCGTTGGCAGCGAAGTAGAGTAAGCCTAATGTATAATCGCGCAGCCGGTTGGCAAAACCGTCACGCCATTCCCATGAAGCCGTGGGCCAAGGCCAGTTTTCTTCCGGAAGATCGGTTGAGATGAAAGCCGAGTGTTGATTGTTGGCATCCACCTTTCCATTGGGAATAGTGTTGAAGCTTATGATTTTTTCGAGTCCCCAGCTATCCCATGGTGTAATAGATCTTTCTCCATCGTTAAGAAGATGTCTTCTGTTTGCCTCCATCATTTCGGGAGTAACGTCTTGCATGGCTTTCCATGTGTGACGTCCTGTCCACACATCTTCTACCAGCGATACATATTCCTCCCGGTTGTAATTCGCAGGCTTCTGAAAGGGGATTCTCTGAGACGGATCGTTTGTGAGACACAGCCTGTAGTTGTAAGCCTGAACGGCATTGTCGGCCTCGCCTGTAGTACCCTCGGCAGGGGTTGATTTCCAGTATTCGTATGTTTTTCCCGCTCCCGGTTCGTTGAACTCCGATGCTGCTTCGCGTCCAATCCTAAAGGGTACACCCGCTGCCGCCCCGAGGTCGCCCTCATAGGTGGCATCAATGAATATAGATCCTTCGTAAGCTTCCTGCTTTCCGGAGAGACGATTCATCAGACGCACGGAATTGATATGTTTCCCATCATTGGTCATAGATATATCGCCGGGGGTGAAGTTAAACTGCCTCATCACCCTTATATCAATGAGAGAATCATATTTATTAATCATGTTATTAAAAACTTTTTCAGCCACTGAAGGCTCGAAATGGAAGCCGTCACTGCAATCTTTAACCTGTGGAGAATCCTCACCGTAGGTTTTGATATAGTATTCTTTTATAGCATCTGTAAATTCCGAGAAAAGCCCGGTTGTAGCCCCGCGTGTCGCTATATCAGTTGCTCCGAGACCATTGGCCGGCAGACCGCCTATTCTGTCATTTCGTTCAAGAATCACAGCGGTTTTGCCCATACGTGCAGCTTCAATAGCAGCCATAATGCCCCCTGGAGTTCCTCCGATAATCACTATATCATACGTTTCCGCGCAAAGTGATGAAACAGCTGCCAAAAAGGCTGCTGTAAAGATATATTTTTTCTTCATTTTGTACGCGTATATTTTGTTAAAACTTCCATTTGGGGACGATCTTTTGTATAATTATTTTCCGGGTGGACTCCCAGAATGTAATTATTCCACCGTGCCCCGGCTGCCCAGTAGGTTCCCTCTACGCCGTTTTCAGCAAGATAATTCAAGAATAAGTCAAGACATTCGAGCCAACGGGGGTCATCTCCCGGCACTCCGTATTCTCCGAGCAGTCCTCGTTTATTATGCTTCTTAAGCCAATCGACAAAGGGTCTGACCCGATCAATGCCTATTGTGGGATAAGCACCCTCTTCATCATATCCCTTACGATAGATTCCCGAGGCATCGTTATCGAAATAGCAATGGGCCTCGAAAATGAGATTATCTGAGGGGTCGTTGAGAGATTCCAGTCCATGATTAATCTCCGGCCAGCGTTCTGCCGAGCTCCAGGTATTGCCTGCAACCACAATGGCTGTTCGGCGGTCGGCCGTACGGATGGAGTCTATAGCAACCTGTGCTATTTCTACCCAGGGACAACTGTCAAGCATATCGTGGGGCTCATTACACAGGCCATAACCGTAAAGACCGGGTTCATCCCTGAGATTACGAGCTATTTCCGCCCAGGCCTGCCCGAAATGTGAGGGTAGAAGAGTATCTCCGATTATACGGTTCTTATCTTTATAATTCCTTCGTCCGTAGTTGTGCATATCGAGAAGAATTTTCATTCCCCTGGCATCTGCCTCACGTAGCAGATAACGGATGTAGCCGAGTTCATCTTCACTGAGAGGCCCTGATACTTCTCGCTGCAGTCGATCCCATTTAAAGGGAAGGCGGATAAGGTCAAGACCTTTTGAATGCCAGTAATCGAGCTCTGTTGTAGTCGGATAATGGTAGTCGATATTAAATCGTCCTACTCCATCCATTTTCTTATGGAAGAACTCTGCACCTGCAAGATTCACTCCGAACATTCCGGGTTTTTCACGTGTAGCTTCAAATTCCCTGACACCCCATTCATCCGGATTTTCGGAGAGCTCGAATTCAATTAATGCTCCTTCGACGATTTCATTATGTTTTATCCATGTACGCGATAGGGGAGAACCATTGAGTTTCACGGAAGATATGTATTTCGCATCTGGCGATTTCTTTTCGGCTTTAATCATTATTTTCTTGCCGTTCTCCATTGTCAGCGAGCTTTCTGTGAAAGCCGGGGGGAGTAGGTAATAGAAATCCTGTCCGGCATTGGGAAAGAGTCCGAGTGAGGTAAAGACATACCACGAGCCCATTGCTCCGCTATCTTCGTTATCGGGGTAGCCTTTTTCAATAGTAAAATCGTTGTTGCGAATCTTATCCACATAGAGGGCCGCGAGATCCGGCCGATCGCAGTGGCTGAAAATGAATGGGGTAAGGAATCCCGGTTCATTAGATAGATTTATCAGGTTATTATCAAATCCATATTTAAGACGTCTCACCATCTCCTTTTTTCCTCCGCAGAGGGCAATCAGCCTTTCAATATCCGCAGGAGTGAATAGGGAATAAGTCCATGAATTGCCTTCGTAGAAATAATCCACCCACGAACCATAGACTTCTGCCGGATCAATCTCAATAAATTCTCCGGACGCAGTTACCGGGGAGATAAATCCTTTGAAACCATTGCTTTCAAGACCCGGATTAAACATTCGTTCCCATTGAAGACTTCTTCGCGACATTTCGGCGGCAACGGCAGAATCGCCCATCAGTGCGGCCACACGCGAGAGACAATTGTCGTTATAGGCATATTCCATTGTGTAGGAACATGACATCATTCGGTTTTTACCGGCTTCAAGTCCCGAAGCAAGATAGTCGGGAGATCTTGCTTCGCGAGCGTTATGCAACATTACCTGATAAGCTTTGTGCCGGTCGAAGCCCTTCACGTTCTTTATGATTGCATCGGCAATTACGTTATCCACGTCATCTCCACCCTGTTTGCTGTCCCATTCCATAGAGGCTGTGAAAGTGGGCGTGACTTTCCCATCGTGGGCCAGACGATCGATAAAGGAATTGATTGTCTTTGCGACAAAACTTTCTTCAACGAGGGTGAGCAGAGGAAAGAGAGTGCGCCAGGTATCCCATATACAATAATGATCATCAATGTGAGGGTATGAGCTTGTCCAGTTTGGATTATCGCCCGAACGATCACGAGGCATTACCATAGAATGATATAATGCGGTGTAGAAAAGTTTCTTTTTATTTTCATTGCTCTTATCGGAAACCTGAATTTTATTTAAAGTTCTGTTCCATTCATCTCGGGCATTTCTTGCCACATCTTCAACATTCTTCCCATCAAGTTCGATATATCGGTAATTGCGGGCACGCTCCACGCTTTTCAAAGAAATTCCGATATGCGTGTTCAATTCCGTACGCTCGGTATCGATACGTGCATACAGTTCTTTATTGCCTTTATCGATAATGCTTACTTTGGCGTCAGGATCATCAATTGTCATTGAGAAATACACACGATAAGGAAGTTCGCTGCCGAATCCTCCGGCATATTCTCCCCATCCGGAGAGTTCGCGGGTTTCAGGATTCCACCGGAGATTCCCTCCGTGGAAGGTTCCTTTTACTATCGGCACGATATGTTGCGGAATGTTGTGACGCATGTCCAAAAGAAGGGTCTTCCCTTTCTTTTCAGGATAACTGAACCGATAGGCAACAGCGTGTTTGGTCGGAGCCATCTCTGTCGTTATTCCGTAACGGTCAAGGCCTACTTTATAATAATATGGAGTTGCAGTCTCACCCGATTTTTTGGAGTCATGGCCATTCTCTTTAGCTGAGAAACCTATCTGTGGGGATAGGAAAATCTGTCCGTAGCGTGTCCAGCCAATTCCGGACACATGCAGTTGGCCGAAGCCACGGATAAGATCCGTCTCATCGTAGCCGTTTTGTCCTCCCTTGGGGGTTTGAGGTGCGGGATTGACAGAGCCGTGGGGAAGCTGCGGACCGATCACACAATTGCTTCCTCCACGCACCCCCATATACATATCCACATAATCGACGGGTGCTGAAACCTCCGCTTTACTTGTTGATGCTATAAGTAAAAGGAGATAAAGAATGATATTTGTTTTTTTCATGGTCATTTAAATCTTGGTTAGCAAAAAAGTCGCGATAACGTGTCAGCGCCTCAATATAATAATAATCTGCGTAATTAATGGAAGAATCTATTTCATATCCGGCCGGCATATTTCCTGTTGAATGCAGGAGGAAAGCATTATTGCGGTTTCGGCTCTGATAATCGGCAGAGGATAGGGAATGCAGCATTTTATCGGCATAGTCCATATATTTGTCGGCATACGCTGTATTGTCTTCGAGCTGAGAAAGTTCGATGAGTGCCGAAGCCACAATAGCCGCAGATGACGCATCTCTAACAGAGTTGGGAATGGAAGGATCGGAGAAATCCCAATAGGGAATGTAATCTTCAGGCAGATGCGCCATGAAAACATCTATGATTTTTTCAACAAAGCGTAGAAAATCTTTATTTTTTGTTTCTCTGTAGACTACGGTAAAACCGTAGATTCCCCATGCCTGACCACGTGCCCAGAAACTGTCGTCGCTATATCCCTGATTAGTGCATCCCCGTATAAAATTACCGCTCACACTGTCGTATAATGCCACATGATAGCTTGTATAGTCTTTGCGGAACTGATTCTCCATGGTTTTCCTTGCGTGGCTAACGGCCATATCCTTATATTCGGCAGGGCCTCCGTTTTCAGCGGCGAAAAAGAGAAGCTGCAGATTCATCATGTTGTCCATGATGGTATTGTGTGGCCAGCCATCATTTTTCACAGTGTGTGGCCACGACAGGATAGTGCCTACCCGCGGATTGTAAAGAGCAGCAAGTTTGTCAGCTCCGGCAAGCAGAATATCGCGATATTCAGTGCGCCCTGTATTAGCATAGGCATGTCCGAAACTGCATAGGAGCTGGAACCCGATATCATGGTCTGCGATATGTTCCGGATCTGCTAAAAATCTCTGGTGTTCGGTATATGCCAGAGCCTGCAGCTTGTGGGTCAGTTTCCCGGTGTTCTGATAGTTATACCATAATATTCCGGGCCAGAACCCACTCGTCCAATCACAATTGTTAGTTGTGGTCCATTTATCTGAACCGGCATTAATGCTTCTTGGCAGCACGCTATCATTGGGGAGCTCACATAATGTCTTTTCGATTTGTTGCGAGCAATATTCCAATGCTTTGTCTGCCCATTCCTTTTGCGGACAATCAGCTTTTGCAACGGTTGATTGCATAGCCAGTAAGATTGCCGGGGTGATAGCTTTCAATAAGTCTTTAATCATATTTATGATGCTTACTTTGGCAGTTTGTCTATATTTAGGGTCTCGGTTTTACCGTTAATTGTCTTTATTTTTTTTGTGGCTCCGGGGGTATGGATGATCAGAAACGGACTATGGCGTGTGGGATCAGCAGCATATAACCGGTTTCTGTCTTTCAACATTATCATACAGCTCTGTTCGGCTCCAAATGTTCCTAAAGGAGTGACAACAGAAGAGGGTTCGTAGAATATGATATATAAAAGCGAGCCGTCTGCCGACATCACGGCTTGGTGAGTGGTTTCATTTGCTATGATTTCAAATGAATGTTTTCCTATCAGTTTTTTGCCCGGTGTGACAGCGTATGCATATTTAGCATCGCGGGGAGAGATTCCGTGACTGATCGTGAGAGTGAAAATATCTCCTTCCGCTACGCTGTCGGCATATTCGACATTTTCAACACAATTTCTCCACGTACCGCTGCGTCTTTCTAAACTTCCGGTGGCCTCACCCTCAATTATATGGTAGGTATGCCCTTCGTGAATAAAGCGGTCGTTATCCTTGATGAGTTTATTTGAAGGAGACCATGTCTGCTCTACGGTAGTGACAATTTCATCTGTGGCAGAAGAATTTATTCCGCTTCCCAGACATAAGTATTCCTCATCGAAAAAGAAATATCCTTTGCGTGCCTTGAGATCTGAACGTCCGCTCATGAAGTTGAATGCAACGGCACCGTATATAGAATCAGTTATGGCTCCGGCAAAACTCACGGGAGAATCGAGAATTTGAACGGGCCCCCAGTTTGAGAGAGGTTCGTATGGAAGGAGAGGCGTGGTTGCTCCCGGTATCTTGCGGAAATCGAACAGCGGAGCGATATCCGCATATTCACGTCCGGTAACGGAAAGCATACAAGCCCCGTCTCCGCGGAAATGATTTCGTATTCCCTCATTGTTATGCGGCGCTTCCTGATTTGCATTGCGCTCGGAATGAAATCTGACGGCCGTCTGAAATCCGGGACGAGAATAGGTGAAATAGTCTGATTCGCTGAAATAAACGGCATAAGGTTTATTTTCAACAGATTTCCCATTCAGTGCGGCAGCTATATTTTCGAGTTCATTTTCACGATAACCGCCTGAGATGCTTTGTAAGGAATTGATAATATCGGGAGAGATACGCCCTTCTCCCGGACGAGAGAGTTCACGATTCATTATGCTTGGCTCGACGTAACGGCCCCCGACAATATGGCGGCAGACTCCGTCGAGATAATAGTCTATGATAAAATTGATAGCCGAATTGGAGAAGGCCCATTCGGAATCTTTGAGCAATTCAGCCCAATAAGAAAAGAAGAGAGGGAGTTCGAGACCGTAGGTGAGGGTGGAATCAACGCGATCGCCACGATGATGAAAAGACATATCAGCCTGTACGCCCCGCCCGGACGGACGCCAATTGTTTCTTACAGCCGGTCCACCTCCGGCATCATACATAGTTTCTTCAAAAGGAGCAATCCGGGCTTCCTTTTCAATTTTTTTGAAGATATCGGTTATTCTTTTATTATCTCTGCGCCAAAGCAACACTTTGGCATGATTTGTCAGCACCTGGATTCTATCACCTCCGGGGCGTGCCGGGAAGTCGTCGGAATCTATGGCATCAAGCGATTTGTTTAGTTTTGAAGTCAGATCTTCGGGAAGTTCTCCATCGAGAAGATAGGCGAGGGTGAGCATTCGGCGCGGTATCCCTATTTTGGTGTACCACCAGTTGTCATTCTCATATCCTCCTTCGAACCATTGATTGAGAGCTCGGAGGATTGAGTTAAAAAGGTTCCGGTCTGTCCTGTTTCCGGTCATGTATGCACCTGCCATTGAAATAAGTCGGTCCAGATGTTTTTCCAGTTGCCATTGAGCCCGGGAATCATCATTATAATCAATATCGGGCCATTTCCCTGATTCATCAGGTTGAGTAATCCCGTCGATCATACCGCGCCCGGAATAAGCCGCGATGTATTCACCACGCACGGCAGTGCGGATATCTTCCAAATTCGCTGCATAACAGCAGGCGGCCAGAGAGGCTAAGATAATCGACAGAACAAGTTTTTTCATCGGTTGGATCGGGATTGTCCTGTCGGAGCTTTAAAGCTCCGACAGGATATGATAGATTAAAAATTACTTCTTGAAATATTTCTTTCCATTCATGATAACGATACCTTTGTAGTTTTCATCTACTTCGATACCCATAACATTATACATTTTTCCGTCGTTGATACGGTTTTCAATAATTTCGGTCACTTCAGAATCGTCTGCCCAGTTTGTGAAATATTTCTCAAGGACAGCCATTGTGGATTTCTCTTTGGCGTAATTCCCATAGAGCGGGCTCTTGTCGGGTTGGCAAGTGAGAGAATTGCCTTCATACATTGCACCGGCACACCAATAAGTGGCATTCATTCCATAGTCGCGGAAGAGTTCCAGAGCTCCTTCAAGCATATCCATGTATCGGGGATCACCTGTGGCATGTTCATTGTACGGAACGCCGAATTCACCGATGAGTCCTTTCGCATTGTTGGCGGTACACCATTCGAGGAAGGGGAGGAAGCGTTTGCGATAGTCTACATCTGCATAACCTTTGGTGTATGTTCCGGAATTATCTTTGTCGAAATAGCCGTGAGCCTCGAAAACGATCTTATTCATGGGGTCTTTGAGGTTAGCGAGCAACCAGGGCGAATTCTCTTTATAGCCCCATGCCACTTCCGTGCTGTAACCGGGATAATGTTTGTCGGCATGGTCGCCGTATATCCATTCGTAGGCTGAGGCCCAGTTGGTTCCTTCCACAATGATCTGAGCGTTGGTATCTATTTTGCGGATTTCGTCGATAGCTGCCTGATAAGCATTCACCAGAACAGGAGCTGAAACTTTGGGCTCATTCTGGAGGTCATAGCCCCAGATATTCTTATATTGTGCGAACTCGGAGGCGATAGTACCCCACATTTTTCCAAAGCGTTCAAATGTGTATTCTCCTGTGCCGAGAAGATCTTGCGTGCCATTGGTGGTACGTTCGGCATAATCATGGGCATCGAGGAAAATCCATATTCCGAGGCGTTCTGCTTCAGCCACGACTGCCTTAAGAGCATTTAGATCTTCTGTGTCGAGCTTTGTGGGATTGGTGATATCTTCTACTACACGAGCTGCACGGAAGGGAAGACGGATGAGACGCACACCTTTAGCCTTGAAATAATAAAGATCTTCAAAGCGGGGATACATGTAATCCGTACCGAAACGACCCGGCACCGAACCTCCGGAGGCAGACGACAGATTCACGCCGAGCATCGGGCAATCCATAGAGGGGAGCTTACCGTTTGAGCTATCTTGAATGGGTTGATATTTTTTATCATCATCGCCATTGTCTCCCTGCTGAGGAGAACCCCAGAAATAGAAGTTATCGACATAAAGGGTTTTTCCGCGGCTGCCATCGCCTGCATAGAAGCGGACGCAAGCCATATCGGTAGCAAAATTGAATTCTTTAGAGGGGTCGGTGCTATGGAATTTGTTCAGCGGGATATCGAATGAAGTCCATTCACCCGGTTTGAGTGTTCGGTAATTCTGCTGATCACCATCGAGCTCATAGGCCGAACCGTTTTTCGTATCCCAGTTAGTGAGGTTGATGCAGACGCTCTGCACACCGTTTTCAACGGGAGAATAATAGTCTACATGGAGATATCCTTTGTCGGAAACGTCGCGTTGTCCGAGATTCACCACACGCCAGTTGAGATTTGTGATTTTTGCCACTTCCTGGCCTTCTTCCTGTTTGATGATCTCTATGAGACCGTTCTTATCGTATTCCGAGTTAGTCGGGATTTCAAATTTTCCGGTAAGCTTGTAGGCATCGGAGAAGAATGCCTTTACATCAGCTGCATCGTGAGTGGGTGTGGGTGCGATGGGGATATTGACCTTGTCGTCCGGAGTGTCATTACCGCCTGATGCCGCTCCCCAGTTGTTATCGGTCGAACCTGTCGCACCGGCTTCTTTAGCAAAATAGATATTGTCGATAATAACGTCGCCGTCATCAGAGGCTGAGCCGTTGTGTTTGAAGCGTATCTCGGTAAGTTTTGTAGCATCAAGACCTTTAGCGGTGAAGTCGGCTACTTTAACGTTGATAGAGGTCCATTTACCCGGAACAAGTGCATAATCTCCCGTATATTGTGATGTGCCTCCGTTTACAAGCACCGGCATGATCTTTGGAATAGGTTTCCCCTCTCCTTTGTTGGGAACGGCCACATCAAAATGCAGATATTCCATATCGCTGACATCTACGCTTCCGATTGGGAATTTGGCGTAGTTGAAACTATTGAATTTATACATTTTATCGCCATTAACCTCAATTTCTTCGAATGTGAGGCCTCCGTTTCCGCCATCGAAAGAAATTGATCCGACGGGGGTATAGGCATCTGAATAAAGCGATTTTACTGATGATGCTTCATTCTCGGGTTTGGGAGCCGGTAATATCGTGAAACCCTTGTCATCGCCTACGTTATCTCCCGGTTCGGGTTTAACCTCGTCTCCTTTATAGAAAAATACGTTGTCAAGATATACGAGGCCAGTCTTGTTAGCCGGGTCTTTGAATGTAAGGTTATATACTGCTGAAAGACCGACAGCCTTGAAATCGGCAACCTTAAGGTCTACACTTATCCATTGTCCCGGCTTAAGGGGTTGAGCTCCTGAATAAGCTTCATTTTTTGCAACGACGTTGTACATTCCGGGTTGGATCGATGTTGTGACATTATCTTTGGGTACGTACACATCAAAATGAACTCTGTCATATCCTGATAGATCAACTGTTGATTCTGCCGGAGTCTCTCCAAGAGCAAAGTGTATCCATCGGAAATCTTTTATTTCAAGCACATGCTCACCGGGTGCAATCTCTTTTGAGTTGATTATGCAGCCGCTGTTGTTGTATCCTTCGAAATTGAAAGTCGGCGCGTATGCATCGCTATAACATGAGCCGACGAGCGAGGCATCAACCTGAGGTTTTGGAGCTGTACTTGTCGGGAGGGTATTGGCAGCCACTTTTGTGGTATAAAAATAGACGTTGTCAAGGTAATATTCTCCCGATCCGTTTACCGTGATACGGAACACCTGCACGTTAGAGAAGTCATAACCATTGAAGGCCGAGAGAGGAATATCAACTGCTGTCCATTGGCCTCCCGGGGTTGGAGTGACGTAATTTTCAGCATATTTCTCACCATTGCTCCAGAGCGCGAAGCCGAACCGTATATCAGAAATCCCGTTGGAGGCCGGCGTGTAAACATCAGCATGGAAATATTCCATATCCGAAACATTCCGTCCGCCCAGACTTATTGCTGCCCATCCTCCTGCTAATTTCACAACATTGTCGTTGCCGTTTACCACAATATCTTCCATTGCGGATCCATAGCCGGCATATCCCCATTTGGTGAAAGGGGTGTAGGCGTCGCTATAAGCAGACTTCACTTGATCGGCATCTCTGTCGGGCACCGGAGCAGTAATTGTCGGATCTTGCGCAAATCCGGCAACCGACATGGCCAGACCGCCTAATGCCAGAAATAGTTTCTTTAATTTCATAAAAGTTGTCCTTATTGAGTTAATAAAAAAGTATTAGTTTCTTAAAGATTGCGGAATCATGGTATTTTTCCGAGAGCAAGTTTATACTAAAATTGCAAGAGGAAATACCACAATTCCGCAATCTACTGCAACAAAATACTTTTTTACCGTATTTTCTTATCGAATTCAGAACATGTTGTAACGTTTGATACTTATTGTTCCTCCGGAAGTAGCCTTAAGCTTGTTGATGTAAATATACGCGCGAAATTTTCTATCAGAAGTTTCGACCCATAGGCCGCCTTTCTCTTTCATATTGATGGCATAGTCGGGCATTCCTTCAAGCCGGATGGTTTCGAAATCGATATCATCGATATAGGTGCCGTAATCCGGATCGTCTGTAAGGTGGCCGTCAATTATTCCCCATTCTTTACGTAGTCGCACATCGCGATGCATCTCTGCCGGCACCTCGACATCATCGAGCCATTCCTTATCGGCTGCCGGAGCTGCAAATGTATGACCGAATTCCACGCCTTCGCTTGTTTTGTTGCGCCAGAGATAGACAAGATCAATTTTATCGGGCATCTGTCTTGCTTCTTCAAGAGAATAGACCGCCATATCTTCTATTGAGATGTAGCAGGCTGCACGGCTTAGCGTGAGGTCTCTTTTCATATATTGCTTGCTGATTTCGTAAGGGCCCATATTCATCGATATGTTACGACCATCGGAACCTAAAGCTGAAAACCGGAATGATACTGTTTTGCCCCGAGCTTCTTCCGGAATACGGTAATAATATCTCAAGGCAGCCGCGCACGTATCGACGTTGAATTTTACAATGGTGCGGTTTCCTTCGTTGAATGAGGGTACGCCCACAGGCACGGGGATATCGAAACCGGAAGAATTCGTATAATATGAATTGTGCTCGAGCCATGTCTCCGGTGCGCCCGTAATCGATGCTTCTACAGTGCACTCCGTCAGTTTCACGGTATTATATGGCACTGCCATTGCATACACGAAGTATATGTCGTTCCCTACGATATTCGGTCCTTCGGTGCGCTTGAGGCATTTATTATTGATGGGAAGTATTCCGTCATCGTCCTTGCTGCAGGATGCTGCCGTGAAAGCCAGCATTGAAAGCATTATTATATATATTATCTTTTTCATGATTGTGGTGTGCGTTGTTGAACGGTAATATAGATTGTATATGTCTTACGAACCTTTCGGCTACCTGAAACGACTGTATACTGACGCGGGTTGTCGAGATCGGAGAAGTCAGTGAGACCTTCAATCTTCGGCTCCAGTTTTGCATCGGTTACCAGCGAGAATTTCGGGTAGAGATTGTGAAGGTCTGTTCCGTATGCTACGGTTACTCGGATTGTGCATGCGTCATTGTCAATTATGGCGTCTCCGATTCTTACCGTTATATGATCTGTTCCGGTTAGGTCGAAGTTGCTGACGTAGCATTCATCTCTGTTGGTGATGAGAAGGCCATCCTCATCGATGGTATGGTCGGCGCATGACGTCATAGCCATTACAAAGAAGAGGGCAGAAAGTATTTTAAATATTCCGTTTTTCATTTTTATTTATATTGAGTTTTTCTGTTAATATTAACGCCATGGTT
>CAZOPN010000024.1:0-32336 GCA_964581685.1 uncultured Sangeribacter sp.
TCGTCTGATGATGAGCGGCAATCAGCTACACCTATACTTTGGCTGAATAGTTACTCGGAGTATACCTTTTTCTTGTAAAAAATATTGATTTTATTTTTTGGTATCCAAGCGAATAAATAATTAAATTTGTAATCGTAATGGACAAAGCAAATATCGTTTCATTGACAATTTATTGTTGCACAAAGCATAAGCATAGATTATAACATTTCTTTGCACCCATCATTTTATATGATGGTTACATAAAATAAGATTCTAATGCACATAATGCTTATTACCGAAGGATTTCGGGAATAGCATGAAAAAACAGGCACGTAGTGATTACGTGCCTGTTTTTTAATTAAGACCCCGTTTCACAAAACTTTATGAAACGGGATCCTGATTCTGAAACCGGATTTGCATTTTTGGCAGCGAATCATAAAATATTTGCTGCCTTAAATCGTCATTTCGTTTGCATAACGCTCCATACTTTCCGAGAGCCACTCTATCTGAGGAGAAGGTCGGGCGTCAGAACGATTGATATTCACAGGCACCACGGAGATTATGCCATGCGCAAGAGCCCATTCATCAGTATTCTCGTTTTCCGGCTCTTCATTAATATATTCTCCGGTAAGCCAATAAAATTTACGTCCTGAAGGGTCTGTATATTCCCGATATTCATCATTCCATCGGCCCCGGCAAGGAACGCATATCTTCATCGCTTCCGGCATACGGCTGATATTGGGGACATTCACATTCAGACATACATCTTCAGGAAGTCCATGTTGCAACACATCCTCCACCAGAACCTTTATAGCCAGCAAACAGGGAGTAAAATCAGCTTCAGGCGAGTGATCCGTGAGAGAGAAGCCAATCGAAGGGATGCCGAATGCGCAACCTTCCATCGCGGCCCCCATTGTGCCGGAATAAAGGACATTTACTGCCGAATTTGAGCCATGATTTATGCCGGTCACAACCAGATCGGCCGGGCGTGAAAGCACATGATGCATCGCCAGCTTTATACAATCGACAGGAGTACCGTTCACCTTGTACATTGCCGCTCCGTGATAATCGGGAAGGCGCGTGATGCGCAGGGCATCATTTACGGTTATAGCCATCGACTGGCCCGAGCGGGGAGCATCCGGACAGATAGCCACAACATCGCCGTATGGCAACAAACGGTCTATTAGAAAATGCACACCGTTTGCACTATAGCTGTCATCGTTACTGACTAATATAAGAGGTTTTTGTTTCATATTCTGTATAATTTGGAGAAAGATCCCGTTTAATAAAAATTTAAACAGATTTATGGAGGCGTATTTTCTTGCAGCAGCCGCTTCAGACCACAATCTTATCATGTCGGAACAGATACCTTTCCATCACGGCGGAACGGTCGGAGCCGGGAAGCAGCGATAGAATATCTTGTGCCGGAAATTCGGTATATCCCTTTTTCATTCGTCTGAAATCCCTATGAGCACGCAGGATAGCTTTAGCCTGACTGAATTCGCCTTTCACAAGAAACATTCCGAAAGCCAACGTATCTGCAAGCCGACGCTCAAAAAGTACACGTCGGCCTCTCTTTTCAGGCAGATTCTTATGCAGCAAGAGAAGGTTATTTCTAAAATTCAGATAGGTTTTCTTAGGAGAGCCCTGTGCCAATGAGGCTCCTCCGACATGATAGACCGCTGAGGCCGACGAGGCCTTTACCTTATAACCCGCATTATGGAGACGGCAACAATAGTCGATCTCTTCCATGTGGGCGAAGAAAAGCGGGTCAAGGCCTCCGAGCGAAAGATAGAGATCGCGTCGTGTGGTGAGACAAGCTCCTGAAGCCCAGCATACGTCCACCGGCTCGCTGTTGTCATATTGTCCTTCATCTTTCTCTATACAATCAAAAAGCCTTCCGCGACAATAAGGATAGCCAAGCCGATCGAGATAACCACCGGCAGCACCGGCATATTCAAAAAAAGATTTATCGCGCTGCGAAAGAATCTTGGGCTGAATAGCTCCCGTAGCCGGATGAGTCTCCATATATTCAAGCAGGGGCTGCCACCAGCCGGGAGTAACCTCCACATCCGAATTCAACAGCGTTACATATTTATAATCAGCCTGCGCAATAGCACGGTTGTAACCCTCCGCAAAACCATAGTTACGTTCGAGACGGATAAGCTTAACCATCGGCAGATTTTTTTCTACCCAGGCAACCGATCCATCCTCCGATCCATTGTCGGCCACGATCAGATCAGACTCTGACGAGATGGTAAATCTTACGGCATCAGGAAGAAACCGTTTAAGAAGTTCCAGACCGTTCCAATTAAGAATTATAACTCCAAGTTTTTTCATATTTCTTAGAATCCATTCAGATTTTTTAGAATCCGTTTCAGACTCTTTCTTAAATAATTACAGACAGCGTATCGGACTGAGTCGGATCAAGATCACCGAGCATCACCTCTGAAACCGTGTTTATGAGTTCCGGTCTGTAAGGTGCCGTGACTCTTATATAATTATCGGTAAATCCATGCATCGGAGCCCCCGGACGGGCAGGTTGCTCCCAAAGAACGGAAGCTCGTTTCCCCTTACGCGAAGAAATAAATTCATGAAATTTGCGGTCGGAAAGATCCGTCAGCAGACTCACCCGACGATGTTTCTCAGCCTGATCCACAGGATTGCCAAGCGATAGAGCGGCAGTGCCCGGTCTTTCCGAATATGGAAAGACGTGAAACCGTGTAACCGGCAGCGAACGTGCGAACTCAAGACTTTCCTCCCAAAGCTCAGGCGTCTCTCCTCTGGCTCCCGCAATGATATCAACGCCTATGAAAGAATCAGGCAAAAGTCTCTTTACCAACTCGATCCTCGACCGGAATAAGCCGGTATCATAGCGACGGTTCATCAATCTCAAAACCTCATCAGATCCCGACTGAAGCGGGATATGAAAATGAGGCATAAATGCTCGTGATTCTTCAGCCACCCAACGGATAATTTCTTCCGTAAGAAGATTAGGTTCAATCGATGAGATTCGGTAACGTTCAATTCCTTCAACCGTGTCGAGAGCACGTATAAGGTCAAAAAAAGAATCCTGTCTTCCTTTTCCGAAATCACCGATATTCACTCCGGTTATAACAATCTCGCGCCCCCCTTCTGAAGCCACTTTTTTTGCTTCTTCAACAAGATCGGAGATAAGCCCCGAGCGAGATGCCCCGCGAGCGAACGGGATAGTACAATATGTACAGAAATAATCACAGCCATCCTGCACCTTGAGGAAATAGCGTGTTCGGTCGCCCCGTTCACACGAATGCCGGAATTCACGGATATCGCCTCGTGGAGTTACAGCCACCCGAGGAGCCGGCTTCGAGAGCCATTGCTCTATAAAATCGGCGGCACGCAATTTCTCATCGCTTCCCAAAACCATATCCACACCCTCAATGGCAGCAACTTCCGTCGGTTTAAGCTGTGCATAGCAACCGGTCACCACCAGCGTAGCGCCGGGATATCTTGCCGCAAGGCGTCTTATAAGCTGCCGCCCCTTCTTATCAGCCATCTCCGTGACCGAACAAGTGTTCACCACGATGATATCCGGGATCTCTCCGGCGGCCGCCCGGAAAATACCCCGGGAGGAAAGCTCCTTGCCGATAGCCGAAGTCTCCGAAAAGTTCAGCTTGCAGCCCAATGTAAAGTAGGCAGCCTTACGAATATTGGTTGAATCGGTCATGACGATACACAGTTAATGATGCAAAGTTAGTAAATTTAGCCTGAAAAGAGTTCAAAAAACGCTCACTATTAAAAAAAACGCTCTAAACACTTGACAAACGGGGTGTTTATTTATTAACTTTGCAGTTCCTAAACAGTGTTACCGACATTAACACTGCACGTTGAAATAATCCTCCGGAGGAAATGAAAGAAAACAAAGAGGCAAAAATCTCATATTGGGCCGCGCATCTGACAACCATTGTCAGTGTAACGCTCGTTCTCCTTCTCATCGGAATCATCGCCCTGATATGGATTAGTGCCGGCAAGGAGACAGTGAGACTCAAGGAACAACTGGAGATCAGCGTTATCATGTCAGATAGCGTTAGTGACAAAGGGGCCGCGGATGTAGCGGCGTTCATAAAGCAACAGCCTTATGCCCGAAACGTAAAGGTTATAACCAAAGAGGAAGCACTCCGCCTCTGGACGGCCGAGACCGGAGAGAATCTCAAGGAACTCTACGGAGTGAATCCACTGAGTCCGGAAGTCAGTTTCACTCTCACGGCTGCATGGTCAGAACCCTCAAAAGTGGAAAAAATTGCAACCGCTCTTGAAAAATCGCCTCTTGTAGAGAGCGTGGCCACTCCTGAAGCAGGGATGGTGGAAAGCATGAACCGCAATATCGCCGGGCTCACTCTTATTCTCGGAATCATTGCCGGAGTGATGATCTTCATCTCTTTCGTGCTTATCAACAATACAGTCCACCTGACGATATATTCCAGGAGGTTCACAATCCACACAATGCAGCTTGTGGGCGCAACAAACGGATTTATCCGCCGACCGATTATCATGAATAATATATTATGCGGGCTTATTGCCGGCCTTGTGGCTTCAGCTCTGATAGCCATAGCCCTGCTATGTGCTCCGCAGGCCGGCATCAACAACCCTGCCGCTTATTTCGGATGGGATACATTCGCATTTGTGGCCGGACTCATCACTCTTGTCGGGATGGCCCTTTGCGGACTTTCGGCACTTGTGGCTTCCTCCCGTTATCTGCGCAAAGATTATGATGAACTCTTCAAATAGACTTTCAGAATATGATTCAGACAAACGATAATTATCAAAAAAAGGATATAAATAAGATCACCCCCGATGAACGTCCGTTCGGTAAAAAAAATTTCATAATGATGGGAGGATGCCTGGTCTTGATTGTCCTCGGCTTCCTGCTCATGAGCGGTGGCGGAAATTCTGACACTACGACATTCGATCCGGAGATTTTCAGCACTCGCCGTATAGTTGTCGGCCCGTTGCTGGCATTCCTCGGATTCCTGCTGATGGCTTTTGCCATAGTTTACTCGCCGGCACACCGCAATAAATAAATCCTCCCACATCTAAATTAGTTTTACATAGACAATAATGGAATGGTTAGACGCCTTGATTCTGGGAATTGTCCAGGGTCTCACGGAATATCTTCCCGTAAGTTCGAGCGGACACCTCGAGATTTTTAAAGAGATTCTTGGAATAGACCTCCCGGCCGACGAATCAATACAATTCGACATTGTTGTTCATGCCGCAACGGTATGTTCAACACTCGTGATTCTATGGCCTATGTTCTCGCGCCTTTGCAAAAGCTTCTTTACTTTCCGCATGGACGCCGACTTCTATTACGTTTGCAAGATTCTCATTTCATGCATTCCGATTGCCATTGTAGGGTTCTGCTTCAAAGAGCAAGTGGAATCTTTCTTTACCGGAAATCTCCTGACAGTAGGAATATGCTTATGTGTCACCGCTCTTCTCCTGATCTTTGCACACTATTCTGAAAGAATATTCCATAATCGGCCTACCCATAATATAAGTTGGCTTGATGCCTTCGTGATCGGATGCGGACAGGCACTGGCTGTTCTTCCCGGTCTCAGCCGTTCAGGTACAACCATAGCCACCGGTATCCTGCTCGGCGATCGCCGCGACCAGATGGCGCAGTTCTCTTTCCTCATGGTGATTATCCCCATTTTGGGTGAAATGCTGCTCAGCCTCAAGGATATAATATCGCCCGATTATGTAGCCGGTGCCAACGAAGCCGGCATTGACGCCCTAATCATCGGTTTTGTTTCAGCTTTCATTGTTGGTTGCTGTGCTTGCCGCTGGATGATCGATCTTGTAAAACGAGGCAAACTTATCTGGTTTGCCGTATATTGCGTTGTGATGGGAATCATCTGCATTATTTGGTAACCTTTCAGACTCCATCTCTCAAAATTTGAACTCTAAATAATCTTAAATGGATTTCATAACCGGAGAAATCATAGGAATCGACAAACCATACGGCTGGACCTCGTTCGACGCCGTGAAAAGGCTGCGTGGTGCAATTCAACGCAGACTCAATGTTAAGAAATTTAAAGTTGGCCATGCCGGCACTCTCGATCCTCTTGCCACCGGTGTGCTTATCGTCTGCACCGGACGCGCCACAAAAGAGATCGAAGCCTTGCAAAACGGCACAAAAGAATATATCGCGGAGTTTACTCTCGGCGCCACAACCCCGAGTTTCGACCTGGAAACGGAAATAGACGCCCGTTTCCCGTGGGAACATATCACACGCGAGGATGTAGAACGCATTATCCCCCGATTTCTTGGCAAAGTGATGCAGGTGCCTCCCGTTTTTTCCGCCGTAAAGGTCGACGGTAAAAGAGCTTATAAATTTGCACGTAAAGGAAAGGAAGTAGAACTCAAACCTAAAGCACTCGAAATTTCAGAAATAGAGATCATATCTTTCGAACCGCCCAAGCTCACCCTACGCATCGTATGCAGTAAAGGCACGTATATAAGAGCCTTAGCTCGCGATTTCGGAAGAGACCTTAATTCGGGTGCGCATCTGACTGCATTGAGACGAACACGTGTAGGTGACATATCGATCGACAATTGCCTTCCGATCGATCAGGCACTTGCAATGATTGCCGAATGCGAACTCTCCTTTCCTCTCCCTCAATAATTCCCACCTCTCCGCAGTGTCGGAGATAAAGAGAAACAGAAACGATTAAAAACATGAAACTTTCACAATTCAAATTCAAACTCCCTGATGAGCTTATCGCTCAGTATCCCGTTGAAAATCGCGACGAATGCCGCATGATGGTGGTAAACGCCCGTACCGGCGAAATCGAGCACCATATTTTCAAGGAACTGATCAATTATTTCGACGATGGGGACGTACTTGTATTTAACAATACCAAAGTTTTCCCCGCCCGTCTCTACGGCAGCAAGGAAAAGACCGGTGCATGCATCGAAGTTTTTCTGCTGCGCGAACTTAACGAAGAAAATAAATTCTGGGACGTGCTTGTGGAGCCGGCCCGTAAAATCCGTATCGGGAATAAACTCTATTTCGGCGACGACGATTCGATGGTAGCCGAGGTGATTGATAACACCACTTCACGCGGACGTACGCTGCGATTTCTTTATGACGGCCCCCATGATGAATTCAAGGAGGCTTTATATGCTTTGGGCGAGACTCCACTGCCCGAATATATCGACCGCAAGGCAGAACCTGAAGATGCAGAACGCTACCAATGTATCTTCGCTGAAAAAGAAGGAGCGGTGATGGCTCCGGCTGCCGGACTCCATTTTAGCCGCGAACTCCTCAAGCGCCTTGAAATTAAAGGCGTAGAAAAAGGATTCCTGACATTGCATTCAGGAAGAGGAAACTTTAAAGATATCGATGTCGAAGACCTTACCAAACATCGGATGGACAGCGAGGAGATGATTGTCGATGATACGCTCGTTGAAATGGTTAATGCCGCCAAAGACCGCAATTCGCGTGTCTGTGCTGTAGGTACGAGTGTTCTCAGGGCCTTGGCTACAGCTGTCTGCATGAACGGACATCTTATGACATATCAGGGCTGGACCAATAAATTCATCTTCCCTCCCTACGATTTCACCGTCTGCAACGCTATGGTTTCCAACTTCCATCTTCCTTTAAGCACGATGCTCATGATGGTGGCCGCATTCGGTGGGTACGACCTTGTGATGAAGGCATACGATGTGGCCGTTAAGGAGCAATATCGCTTCGGTGCCTACGGCGACGCCATGCTCATCATGAAATAATGAGCCTCCATTTTTGCAATTACAATAAAGCGCTCCATCCTATCTAAAACAAGCTACCCTGAGATATTTGCAAATATCTCAGGGTAGCTTGTTTTAGGCAAATATTTTATGATTCGCTGCCTTTGAACTTAATGATAATTTCAACTATTAATAGTTTCCTTACAAACATCCCTCGGTTAAGATAGACCGGGATGAATCCATAAGTCGCTAATATTCATTAAAATAAAAAAAGATTAATTGTCTCACGACAACTAATCCTCTAACCTTAAATCTAATACCATGAAAAACACGATGCAAATTTAATACATTTTTTTGTGACAAAAAAATATTTAATCAATTATTTTTACCGCTTTAAGATAGATTAACATTAAAATCAGTAGCTATTAAAAAAATTAAAAATGATCTTGCCGGGGTCACGCCCCCGGGAAATTTGATTTTTATGGAGGGTCATTGTCTCAAATGAAAAAATTTTATTTGTTTTGTTACCTTTGCAATATTCCCGGCGTCTATTATTCGAAAAGCCTTAGAAACGGGATCCCTCAGGTTTCTCATAAACTTAAAATTCATACTTTATTCAATAGGTAGCCGGTAAAAATTAATAGATATGTGTAGCTTTTGAAATCTTGAACGATAAAACCAGTTCGTTTTCTCTGTTCATTAATTTTTACCGGCTGCTAAGCAAAAAAATTACAACTATGTCTTCATTTTTCAATTCTCTTATTCCAATCGGCATTTGCGTTGTGCTTCCGATTGTTATCATCTGGATTATTTACCGTGCCAAAACCAACAAGGACAACAAGAGTGCCGAAGTTCTTATTAAAGCTATAGAAAGTAATTCGGTTAGCGATGTAGACCGACTTATGGAAATACTTTCTATAGATGAGAAAAAGAAAGGTGGCAAGAGAACTGACCTTTCTGAAAAACGTCTTCTGAGGGGTACCGGTTACACACTCGCAAGCATTGCCGTCGGAATCTGCACGAGTATCTTTTATTCCATGACAGAAAATTCACTCAATGAAAATGATTTCTTTCTCCTTTTGCTTCTCGTCTGTATAGGCTTTTCTATCGGTATCGCCAACCTAACCGTCTTCTTCATCTACCGCAGAAGGGGCTTAAATAAGGATGAGGAATAAAAATAATAGAGTTAGAAAATCTTTCACAAGAAATGGATCGTCGTCAATTCATAAAATATGTTGAAAGTCATCAGAAAGCGCTTCGCCGTTTTCTGACGGCTTTATGCTGCGGGGATTCATTTTTGGCTGATGATCTTGCACAGGATACTCTTCTGAAAGCCTATCTTGCCTGCAACACCTTTCGTGAAGAAAGCGCTTTTTCCTCATGGCTGTTCCGTATTGCATACAATACATTCATTTCCGATCGCCGACGGATGCGTGCTGAGGCATCGATCGAGGAAATCTCGGACCTTCCGGCTAAAGAACAGACTGATTCAATATTCGAATATCATGACTTACACGTAGCTCTCGCTCGAATTCCTGAGACCGAGCGCACCACAATACTTCTATTTTATATGCAAGGCTATGCCTTGAAAGAGATAGCAGAGATAACAGGTCTGACACCGGCCGCCGCCAAACAAGCATTATACAGAGGTCGGCTGGCTTTAAAAAAACTTATTGACAGATGAAGACTATGAAAGAAAATAATAAAGACAAAGACTTTTTATCCTTGCTCTCCGCCGCTCCCGACGAGAGGATGCAACCGGTCAATACCGATATGGGAGATGACGATTTCGAAGATGTTGAATTAACATCGCTTTTTAGAGATTACTCTCCGGAGCTTTCTTCCGATAATCTCTTCATGGCCTCCCTTGATAAAAAACTCAGTGACTTAGAACTGGTGAAGAGCAGAATTGAGACCATGCACCGGCAAAACCGTCGCGCGGTCATTTTTGCAGGAATGGCCGGAATGATCTGCGGGATTGTCTTCACTTTGCTTTATCCTATACTTTTCAGCATTATAAGCCGGCTTTTTGCAATGATAACCCCTACCATCCCCGACATTTCACTCTATAACCACATCTTTTTGCTCATTAGCTTCACTGCCCTGACCCTCTACACTACTTTCAGCACCTACCAGCTGGTGCTGAAACAGGAGTAAAATATATTGAGGCTGTGTCAAAATCAAAAATTTTGGCTCGGCCTCTTAAGGTGTGTAAGAATGGGCAAGATGCAAGGCGCTGAGGATGAGGCCAACGGGAGCATACATAAGTATGTGACCGAAGCCGAATTCCGAAAGCAACACAGCAGATTGCCCATTATGACACACCGTCTAGAGTTTAAAGACAATCACAAGTAAAAAAATCAGATTGAGATCAGGAGAAAATCAGCTGAAAAGTTCGGCAAGTATGGCCGGCGACTTAAGCGAGGATAACCCCGGAAAATGAACGGAGTAATAACGTAGCAACCAGCCGAGGGCTTCGCGGCGTCCACCCGGTAAAATACGATAGACCGCACTGTCCATAAGGTCCGAATGCAGAAGAGCCATGAACCGAGCAGCTTCAGAAGGAATGAGAAAATCACGATGATCCGGACGCTCCGCCACGGCAAGTCCCGATCTCATATCAAAATAGTCGCCGCTCTCATAATCACTAATTTCCGGATAAATCCCTGCAAAATAAAGACACCCTTTCAGAAATGCCAGATGCACATTCACAGTTTCCTTTCCTGCTTCATCAAGAAGGGATATCATTCTTAAAGTATATTCCCAAAGTGGAGAATCGGGCTGCGCATCACGCAGATATCGGTTGAGAAACTCTGACATAAACATGGCTATCGAAGACTTTACCGGATCGAAATAGATATTACGCCATATCGCGGCCGGAGCAATCCGTCCGAGCATCTGCAATGGCCGGTTTTCCCGGAAATTGACGTCGACCTCTATTGCCGACAGAAGCATTAGCCGTGAATTACGCTGCAAACCCGTGCGTCCTTTCCCGACAGGGGAAATAAACGACAATCGACCGCGTGTACTTGTGAACAACGTAATTACATTTGCCCTGTCAGTATGCCTTACAATATCTATTACTATTCCTGTTATTTTCTCAATTGCCATGTCTTTTCAAAATCTCCTTTCGGCTATTGAACACGTTTACTCTTCTCAACGGGCACAAAATAAAAATCATTATTGATTACACATTTCAAATTTACAAAAAAATGAACAATTGGCTATTACCATTGTTTGAACAATAAAACAAAAACTTATTAAAACCAATACTACTATGGCTGACACAAAAAGCTTGAAAGGCACAAAAACAGAACAAAATCTTGCAGCTGCATACGTAGCCGAGTCTTGTGCTTATACACGTTATACTTTCTTCGCCCAGAGCGCTCAGAAAGAAATGTACTATCAGTATGCCAACATCTTCAATGAGACGGCGGCAAACGAACTCCATCATGCCAAAATTTTCCTCAAATATCTCTCAGAGGAAAACACCGCCACTCCCGGGAAAGTTGAGGTGGATGCAGGAGTGCTGAGCCCGACAGTCGATAATCTTAAGGTTGCCGCTACCGAGGAGGAGAATGAAGGCGTAAAACAATATACAGAAGCCGCAAAAGTTGCTGACGAAGAAGGTTTCTCTGAGATTGCCGACAGATTCCGCGCTATCGCAACAATCGAGAATCATCACCGCGAGCGTTTCGACACAATGCGCGAGCGTATTGAGAACGGTACAGTCTGGAAATCTGACAAACCCGTGAAATGGCAATGTCTCGTATGCGGGTATATCTATGAAGGCACGGAGCCTCCTACAAAGTGCCCCGCTTGCTATCATCCCTTCCAGCACTTCCAGCGTGAGAACGACGTGATCTGATGAGATAAAAAAGATAAATATAGAAATAAATGTAAAGGCTGTGTTGTAATTAAAACTTACAATGCAGCTTTTTTCATGTTTAATAGATGGAAGTCACTACGATAAATCATACTTACTCGAAAATTTGCAAGTCTCAGTGGTTTATTATATTTTTAAAAATGTAAGTAAGTGTTCAAAATTAATTTATACTAAATGTGAGCTTATTTTTTAGGCGATTTTGGTGCGGAGTGAAAGAGCATAGCAAGCTATGCGACTGAGCGACAAGTCAAAAGCGTCAAAAAAGAAGCCACAGTTAGTATGAAAGATAAAATATACACTTACTATCGTTTAAATTTGAATACTTACTTAAATATTAAAACCTGAAAAAATGACTTTCCGTATCATATTCCCGACCATCATAATGATAATTCTGACCTCTTTCAACTTTTCTTTTGCATCTGAAGAGGCTGCTTTCAACGTTGCGACATACAACATCAGGCAGATAAATGAAGAGGACTCTTTAAAGGGAAACGGCTGGCATCGCAGAGCTCCCATGATTGCCCAACTCGTAAAGTTTCATGATTTCAACATCTTTGGAACACAGGAAGGGTTCAAAAGACAGCTTGATGATCTCAAGACTCTGCTTCCCGGTTATGAATATATCGGCATAGCACGTGAAGATGGCAAAAATAAGGGAGAACATTCGGCTATTTTTTACGATATGAATATGTTCGACCTTTTGGATCACGGAGATTTCTGGCTCTCGGAAACTCCCGGGAGCCCTTCACTCGGGTGGGATGCAGCTTGTATCCGGATCTGCACATGGGGAAAATTCCGTCATAAGGCTTCAGGAAAAATATTTCAGATCTTCAATCTTCATCTTGATCATGTAGGCGAAAAAGCTCGCGTTGAAAGCGTCCGACTGGTACAGGAGAAAATGAAAGAAACCGGTATGGATCTCCCGACATTTCTCATGGGAGATTTCAATGTTGATCAGACCGACAACGCTTATAAAGTCCTCTCGGAATCGGGAATACTATCTGATTCATTTGAAAAATCAGAAATGGTTTACGCTCTTAACGGGACATTCAACGATTATAAGACATCGGGATATACCGACAGCCGTATTGATCATATATTCGTAACCGATAATATTGAAGTAGACAAATATGGTATCCTGACCGATTCCTACCGCACACCCTCCGAGGATATTCCGGCATACAAAACTTCTGATTTCACCGAGCCACTCAACCGCAATGCATATCGTATCCGTCTGCCCTCCGATCATTATCCGGTAAAAATAAGAATCAAACTCCGTTAAGAAAAGTTATCTGCCGGAATCTTCCTTATTTTTAAAGAACCGGAACCCTTAAAAATTAGCTTGGGCGGAGACAAATATTTTTGATTTTGGAAAGGCTTTTCGTTTTTTTAAAGTAACTTTATGGCACAAAAAAAGTCTACCTCTTTTCACAAAGAAATAGACCGAAACCTTAATCTCAATTTAATACTATGAAAAACACTCGGTAAAATTAATAATTTAAGTATAGAAAAAGATAATTCTGAACCAACAAATCCTAAAAATTAACATTTTTTAATAATTCTTCAAGCCTCTACATGGAAGTTTTATACCAATACGTATGGAAACACCGTCTCCTCGGGCGTTCGCTGAAGCTAACATCAGGCGATAGAATTGAGGTGATCTCACCGGGGCGCCTCAATACGGACGCCGGTCCGGACTTCGCCGACGCACGTCTGAAGATAGACGGCACGGAATGGATAGGGAATGTCGAAATCCACGTCAAGGCCTCCGACTGGTTTAGGCATCATCACGATACCGACCGCGCATACGACAATGTTATCCTTCATGTAGTGGCAATAAACGATATCGTCGTTAAACGTCATGACGGCTCGGAAATTCCCACTGTGGAAGCCCTCTTTCCCGAAGCTTTCTTTAATATATACCTGAATCTATCTGAAAATATAAATGGCATTAATTGTGCTTCCCGACTGACAGGAATTTCTGATCTTGCTAAAGAAGACTGGCTCGAATCGCTTGCCGTGGAGCGAATGCAGGCCAAGGCTGCCAGAATAAACAAAATTGTTTCCGATTTAGGCGGAGATCGGGAGAGTGCCTGCTTCATCGCACTTGCAAGGGCATTGGGATTCGGTCTCAACGGCGAACCGTTTGAAATGCTCGCGCGCTCAATCCCCCTAAAATTTATAGCCCGACATAGCGATAATCTCCTGCAGATTGAAGCACTGCTTTTTGGACAAGCCGGTTTTCTCGACACGTCGATCCATATATTCGACGAATATTACCAGCTTCTATGCCGCGAATATTTCTTTCTTGCACATAAATATTCTCTTCATCCCATGCGTCCGGAAATATGGAAATATGCCCGCACCCGCCCGGGGAACTTCCCTCATCGGCGCATTGCATTTCTTGCTTCCATGCTCTACGGAGGTTTCTCCCTATATTCCCGCATACTGGAGACCGATGCCGATCCCGAAAAGGCCCGTCTTTTTTTCAACGGTCGCTTACAGGGGTATTGGGAAACTCATAGCGATTTCGATATTGAAGGCGGCCGTTGTGGCGAGGCCTTGAGCCGGACCAGTATCGCCTCTCTGCTTATCAATCTTGTCGCTCCGCTTATTTACGCATCTCATGGAGCGCGCGGTGACTATGAGAAAGCAGAACTCGCATTCGATCTATGGCAGAATCTTAAAGCCGAGAACAATGCAATCACCCGACAATGGAACGCCGTCGGACTCTCCGCCCACAATGCCATGCGCTCACAGGCCCTTATACAGCTCCGTAAAGAATATTGCGATGCATCGCGATGCCTGGAATGTCGGTTCGGGCATGTTTTGTTGCGGAATGCAGCCCGACAGCCGGAAACAATACTCAAATCATAAACTGCAAATCAGAATAAATTGTTAATTTTGCAGAAGAAGTCGTTTAAACGACTTCAGTTAATCAACTGAGAGTATGAGTGAGAATCCACGTAAAAAACGCTTCAACAAGGCCCCCGACAGAATCCTGACCCGCATCAACAAGACGGATGAGACAATCGGACTTATGGATTATTTAGCCTCTATGCTGAATGGTCCAAAGCGAAGCGATCTTAAAAAATGGCTTAAGTTCGGACACACGATGTTAAACGGCGTGATAACGACGGCTTTTAATGCTCCGGTAAATCCGGGCGATGAGGTGTCGTTGAATCTTTCCAGGCCTTTTACCCTATTCCGTCACAATCGTCTTGAAATCGTATATGAGGACGACGACGTGCTGGTGGTAAACAAAGGATACGGACTCCTTTCCGTTCCCACCCACAACAACAAAAAGGAAGAGAATGCATACGAGATTCTGCGTAACTACGTAAAGGAAGTTGATCCGCGAAATAAACTCTTTATTGTCCACAGGCTCGATCGGGATACGTCCGGGCTAATGATGTTTGCAAAATCTCCCGAAGCTCAGGAAACCCTCAGACATAACTGGAACAATATTATCCTCGAACGTCTTTACGTGGCGCTGCTTGAGGGTTATCTTGCCGATGACAAAGGATATGTGAAGAGTCGTCTTGCAGAAAATTCACAATACGTGGTATATTCTACAGAGAATCCTGATGAAGGACGTCTGGCCGTGACTCATTACGAAGTGCTCGGTCGAGGCAATAATCTCACTCTCGCACATTTCTCTCTCGATACGGGACGTAAGAACCAGATTAGGGTACATGCCGCCGATCTGGGACATCCAATCTCCGGCGACCGGAAATATGGTGCGAAACACAGTCCTCTTCACCGACTTGCTCTACACGCACAGACCCTGCGTTTTGCTCATCCGATCACAGGGAAAGATATGAATTTCGAAACCCCTATTCCTCAAAAATTCCGGGCAGCCATAAGATAAAGCTGCGAAAATCTCCAAAACTTGTTTCAAAACGTCTCTGTTATAAAATATAATGAAGTTAGACACATCTTCCTACTATCCGAAGTCTCCTCTCGATGAGCCCGGTAATGAATATGGCGCCACAGAGGATTCTCTCTTTCCCGATAAATTGCCGGAAGCGACAGAACCCGAACGCCCCGAAACGCCCCCGGACAATGAGCCGGGTACAGATTCGATGCCACCGGTCTCCTCCCCGGATTTACCTCCTACCGACACAGAGAAAGCAATCAATGCCGTAAGCACATTCCTCTCCTGGGTTCTCGTGCCGCTGCTCATGCCGGTATTCGGTCTGCTTCTGGCCTTTAACGAATCTATCCTTACCTACACTCCGGTGCAATCCAAATGGGTCTTCAGCATAATCACGGCCATCATAAACATTGCCATTCCGGCATTGCTCATATATTTGCTCAAACGCCTGGGAATAGTGGATGATATAGGGCTCAACGGGCGCAAGGAACGTCTGATTCCTTATATCATAACCATTCTGTGCATGGGAGCCACAGCTTGGTTTATGGCGAGCAAAAGGGCTCCGATGTGGCTGGTGATGTTCTTTGTTGGAGGAGCCGGTGCGGGAGTGATAAACCTTATCGTGAATTTCCGTTGGAAAATAAGCGCACATGCGGCAGGAATCGCAGGAGTAGTGGCTCTTCTGATCCGTATTATCTACAACGGCATGCCTCAGCCCGGAATCACCTTCTGGCTTATCACCACCATCTTAGCCGCCGGCATGTTGGGATCCGCCAGGGTCTGGCTTGGCCGACACACTCCGGCTCAGGTGATTGCCGGTTATGCCGTCGGATTCTGCTCAGTCTTCTTTTTCACCATGATCGGGCTGGAATAACTATTTCCATTTTTCAGGAATGGTGTATGTTTTGCCATCTTTGGAAACAATGTCCGGCAGCACGGCAGATTGAAAGCGACGGATATTCTTAATCATCAGGACTGGTTTGCTGCGATGATGGATAAGATTGTCCTTAAGGTCATTGCTGAAATTTGATGGTGGGAAATATACTTTGATGCCTATTTCCGGAAAGCGACGTTGAATTAATTCAATTGGAGGTACAAGATCACTGTCAGCACTAACCAACGCTACAATATCTGTGGCCTCCATTACACAATCCTCTATCATACGTATGGAAATATTAACGTCGGTTTTCTTTTCTTCAGGCCTTGAAATATCTCCCTTACAGTAAGGACATATAATATGCTTGTCAAGATATTTGCCTCTAACGATTTCAAACCGGTCGCCGTTAATGAGCTTGTTGACATTAAGAAAAGCACTTTGACGGCTGTTTTTCTGAGGACTGAGCGGGGATGCCGTGAAATATATCACTTTCCCGAGTATTTGTTCGTCGCCCAGGAAACTCTCGCAGAGTTTCACCATGTCAATCCAATAGAACTTACGCCAAGCCGGGTCAACCTTTTTTGTACGTTTAAGTCCAAAATAGAAGTTGAACCCATCAATATAGAAAGTTACTCGCTTTTTAGTCTCCATAATAAATAAAAAAAAGCCGCTCGTAAGCGGCCTATTCCCTGCAAGAAAGCAGGGCGTTGCTTTTCTGATGCAAAGGTAGTAATTTTTTCTTCCCTGTGCAATGTTCTAACGGAAAAATGAGTAAAAAAGTTTTACCGTTAGAATCCCCTATAAATGGAATCTTAGCAAAACCTGATATTGCCGATGATATTTCTCCCACCGGATAGGCTGATTAACAAAATTAATTTGTAATTTTGCTTGTAACAAAGGTAGAAAATATCGGTTTCGTTCAAATGGTTGTTTAGTTAAGTTTTCTACTACCAAAATTCGACTTTTGACTACCATTTTGACCTTGAAGTCGAGATGACTTCTGCTAAAAATCTTATTGGACCTACCCTCTGTTTCTCCAATTAAACAGGCATAGGGTAATTGAACGGTGTATGGGGGCACTTTGGGAAAAATTACCAAAATTTTCCATAAACAGATTTTGAATATTAGTTAATTACGCAAAATTAATGTATCCCAAACTGAAAAGCTATGTCGCTTTATAATTACAGAAGACGTCCGAGCCGGGAAGTAAAAGTGGCCGGGCTTGGCATCGGCGGTAAAAATCCGGTCAGAATCCAGTCAATGACCAACACTTCCACAAACGATATCGAAGGGAGTGCGAATCAGGCTGCACTTATAGCTGCTGCCGGCGGAGAACTCGTCAGGCTCACCACGCAAGGAGTCCGTGAAGCCGAATCGCTTGGCCAAGTCAAGGAGAGGCTACGCCAACAAGGTTGTAACGTTCCCTTGTCAGCCGATGTCCACTTCAATCCAAAAGCCGCTTTTGCGGCTGCCGCTACTGCCGACAAGGTGAGGATAAATCCGGGAAATTTCGTAGATGCTGCACGCACGTTCGTAAAACTTGAATTCACCGACGAGGAATATAAAGAAGAAATAGCCCGTATAAAAGCAACCTTGGTTCCGTTTCTGAATTTATGTCGCGAACAGGGAACGTCTATCCGGCTCGGTGTAAATCACGGGTCTCTCAGCGACCGCATAATGAGCCGATACGGCGACACCCCCGCAGGAATGGTTGAATCGGTAATGGAATTTCTAAGGATATGCGGTTCCGAAAATTTTCATGATATAGTAATCTCAATAAAAGCCTCCAACACATCGGTTATGACCGAGACCGTCCGACTTCTTGTAAAGGAGATGGACAAGGAAGGAATGGACTATCCCCTACATCTCGGAGTGACCGAAGCGGGTGATGCCGAGGATGGCCGGATCAAAAGCGCTGTCGGCATTGGAGCATTGCTTGCCGAGGGATTAGGCGACACAATCCGTGTCTCGCTCAGCGAACCTCCGGAAAATGAGATTCCGGTTGCCATTGAGCTTCGCGATTACATTGCCGCCCGACAAAATTACCCGCTCATTGCCGAGCCTGAGATCGTGCTCCCGGGAACGGCACGCGACTACGCTTATCCATTTCCCGACATTGATAAGAGATTCATCGCATATCACGCAGACAGCCCGCTGATCGGAAAGCTCCGGACCATACGTCTTGATGCTTCTGACCAATTACCTTCAGATATAGATGCGGATGCCATAATCCTTACATCCCGCCACATAAATCCTGTTGGGGAGATAGCAGCCCGCATTGACACCATGACAGCTCAAGGAAACAAAATTCCGGTGATAATTTCGCTCGATTACGGAAAGATTGACATGGAGCGACTTAGAATACATGCCGGCGCCGATTTCGGGGCTCTCCTGCTCAACGGCTACGGGAATGGCATTGAGATACTATGTGAGAACGCCGAAGAGGAGGAACTGGCAAATCTTGAACTGGCTATTTTGCAGGCTGCCCGACTCCGTATTTCCAAAACAGAATATATTGCTTGCCCGGGCTGCGGCCGCACTCTTTTCGATCTTAGCCACACCCTTCAGGAAGTAAAAAAAGCGACTGCGCATCTTAAGGATCTTAAGATAGGGGTGATGGGATGTATTGTGAATGGTCCCGGAGAGATGGCCGATGCCGACTACGGCTATGTCGGAGCCGGCCCGGGCAGAGTCAGCATTTATCGGGGCAAACAACTGATACGTAAAAATATCCCGGCGGAAGAAGCGCTCCCGGAGCTTCTGGCCCTCATCGAGAATGATAGAAAATCATAAGTTTTCAGCCCTCAGAATACAAATAAAACTACCGCGGTCACATAAGTTAAAACTTATACGACCGCGGTAGTGATATTCTCAGGCCCCATTTTCATGAGACGTGATCTTAATATTTAAGCTTATTTGACGAGCACCGTAGTGGCGTAAGAAACCGACTTTCCTGCAGCGAAACTTAGCAGATAAAAACCTGATGCCAATGGAACCAAACGCATTTCTCCCGGTATAATCAGAGTTTTGTAAAGAAGTGTTCCCTCAGCCGAAAAAATGCGGAGTTCACCGGAATTCTCCCTTGACTCAACCGACAGACAACCCGATTCGCTGTTGCTGATACGAAGCGGAGACTCCTTCTTTGCCGAGGCAATGAGCTCCTCTATACCCGTGCCATCAATATCGACCCTTACCGGCATCCACTGACGATGCACCGGACCGGAGGCATTGGAATATGCCCAAAGACCAACTTTGGTTCCTTCATCAGCTTTCTCCCCCTCAAGGTCGAACGCCTTGCTGCCGTCGCCATTCAGAATTTTATAATAACCGTTTCCTATTGCCTCGAAAGAAAACGACTGGCCCGCACCGGTTCCCTTTGAAAGACTGAGCCCGTAGCCTCCGCCGTCTGTGATAATTTCACCGGCGCGGTTTGTAAGTGTACAGTTCTCCCGCGAACCGTCGAGCTTCCATATCTGACCATCGCTAAGATCCGTCTTCTGAAGCACAATTCCCTCGCCGTTACTTCCGGCAACCTTATCCGTATCAAGACGCGCACAGAGAAGATATGTGCCTCCGGAAACAGGACCTTGGGCCGTCAGATTTCCGCAATCCACCGGTATGACAAGGGTCACTATGCTCTTTCCCGGCATGGTAAACTGCAATTTCTTTCCTTCCACAAGATATTCGTCATACAGATCCATATCTGATGCCATAGTAGTTATATAAGCATCAACCTCGCTATCTTTCCCTACCGTGGGGAACATAGAAAGATCCACATAATGGTCGGTCGGGGTAGCATCGGGATTTATGGCAACAAGCACAAGCTCCTTGCCATCTGCACTTCTCGCAGCCAGAGTATTATTATTGAACGAAGTCAGAATCGTATAACCCTCTTTTATAAAGCGGCTGAAATGAGCACGAACGTAATAATTCTTGACCCGGTTATAGCTCTGCGACTCGAAGGAATCACTATTCACAAGACACCATTGATCCTGATTTTCCTCGACATACTGCCAGTCTACCCAGGCAACCGGCATAATGTAACGCATATCATTGATAAGCTTTTCCGCAAGCTTGAGGTTGCCTGAAAAACCTGAACCGCCATAACCCACCTCACTCATCCACAAGGGGATGTTGTTTTCAGCACATAGAGCACTGATTTTGGCGCGCGATTTATTATCGGCAGAATAAGTGTGAGTATTCCATTGGCCTACCAGATCAAGCACTCCTCCGTCGCGATAGGCGGTGAAATCATTTACCGATTGAGCCACCGAAGTCTCATCAGAAGCGGATATTACCGTGGAGAGACCCGATTCTTTCAATATCGGGGCAAGCACTTTCAGGAATGCTATCTGCGAAGCTACATCAAAATGGCAACCCTCCTGACCGCCGTTCGCTCCCCAATAGCTTGTCATAGGCTCATTGAAAGGATCGAGAGTGCGGAATTCAATTCCATAGACATCCTTATAATGTTTGCAGACATCCACAAGATAATGCGCGAACTCCTCATAAAATTCAGGCTTAAGATTATCGGCCGATGCAGGGTTATTTCCGGCGCAGCAGCCGCTATAAGTCATGTAATAAGGGGCTGAATTGCTGAAAGCCTCAAAAATCGCGTCCGGACGCTTCTCCTTTATCTTCAGCATGATCTTGCGCTGTGCCTCATCGCGACTCCAGATATAATCGCCGTTGCTCGAATCTTTAAAGCCTTCCATCTCCGCACGCAATCCCTTACCTTCGGGAGCACCCATGTGATGGGGCGTACAATAAGTATTGTTCGGATCGTCACCGCCTCCGATATTATATCGGAAAATGCGGAAATTCAGCTCATCAGGACTTGTGAGCCATTCGATAAGTTCATCAATTTTATCATCGCTCCATTTTCCGCACATATTGGCCCACCAACAGAGAGAAACACCCCAACCCTCGAACAATTGACGCTGAGCCTCCGGATTGATGATATAGGAATTCTCGAAACCTTCAAGCATCGACGTAAGGTCGTCGGAGAGATACCAGTAATGCAGCGAGTCATCACCTGCCTTGTCAGCAAATACGTAGCATCCTTCATCAAGATTGTCGGTGCCGAGATACTTATTATTGGCCGCGCATTTAATCTTATACAAAGTGTTGCCGGCTTTTACAAACGAAAATTTCTTTGTATTATCGATTGCAGTGTCATCGCTGAACTTGGTATCCCATTTTCCATCGAGCATCAGCACTCCCCCTCCGGGAGCCGTGATCGTATAATAGCCGTTGCCAACAGGGGTGATCGTCATTTTCTGCGGCGAACCGGCGTCCGCTCCCTCCAGAATACCATGCCCGTTATACCCCGAAGCGAGATGAAGCCCGGAGGCATGCATCACATAATATTCCGTAGGCGCCGTGATATCTTGGGCAGACAGGGTAACGGCCGATAACAGCAGCACGGAAGCCGCTGCCGTTTTCAAATATGAAAGAATCATAGATTATAAGGTTAATGTTAGATTATTCCTGAAAAAGAATGGATTGCCCGGTTTATCGAGACATCTTCCACAACCGCAAATTTAATAAAAAAAAGAGAATGTGGAAATATCCGGCCTCCTATTTGGACGGAATTTCCACATTTTCAGTTAATCTCAGTTAATGACTCCGATGGCAGGAACTATATCAGGCCTCTTCTTCCTTCATATTGTGGAAGACATTCTGCACATCCTCGTCTTCCTCAAATTTATCAAGAAGTTTTTCAAGCTGCTCACGCTGCTCGGGAGTAACCTCCTTGTAATCGGTCGGGATACGTTCAAACTCGGCCGAAACAATCTCGAGTCCCTTATCTTCAAAGAATTTCTGAAGATTAGCAAACTGATCGAAAGCACCATAAACGAGCCATTCCTCCTCTTCGGCCTCCAGTTCAGCTTCAAAGTCCATCAGATCAAGCTCAAATTCATCCAGAGCGAGATCGGCATTAGGTTTTACATGGAATACGCTCTTGTGATCGAATAGGAATGAGAGAGAACCCTGCGTTCCGAGAGAGCCCCCGAATTTATTGAAATAGCTGCGCACATTTGCAACCGTACGCTGATTGTTATCTGTAGCTGTCTCCACCACGATAGCGATTCCATGAGGGCCATATCCTTCATATACAATCTCCTTATAATCGCCGGCATCCTTATCAGTGGCTTTCTTTATGGCACGTTCTACAGTATCCTTAGGCATATTGGCAGCCTTGGCATTCTGCATAAGAACGCGCAGACGGGGGTTCATGTCGGGGTCCGGACCACCGGCCTTGGCTGCAATGGTAATTTCCTTGCCAATACGGGTAAACGTACGGCTCATGTTGCCCCAGCGTTTGAGCTTGCGGGCTTTGCGATATTCAAATGCTCTTCCCATTTATCTGATTTTTATTTCTGTTTCTATAGGGGATTCTTTATCTTAGTTCGGCGCCAAGAAACTTCAGGGAATCAATTATCAGCTTCATGGAGGAGTCGATCTGTTTGTCGTTAAGTGTTTTCTCATTATCCTGAAGTTTCATCGAAACGGCATACGATTTCTTTCCTTCAGGAAGGTTCTTACCTTCGTAGACGTCAAAGAGCTTCACCTCTTTCAAAATCTTACGTTCGGCCTTACGGATGGCAGCTTCAATATCGGAGAATTTAACGCTCTTATCAACGAGCAGGGCCAAATCACGCTCTACCGGCTGCGTCTTGGGCAGTTCGGCATAAACAACCTTATTCTTGGCAGCAAGCTTGAAGAGGGCGGTCCAGTCGATACCGGCGTAGCAAACCGGTTGCTCGATACCGAACATCTTCAACACCTTGGAGCTGACAATACCGATCTCGGCGATAAGTTTTCCGGAACGAGCGGCAATATCGAGTTTTGCAGCAAAAGTCTCGTCGGTGCCCTGAGTCATGGTCAGAGCCTGTTCCGAAACTCCGAGACGTCGGAAAATATTATCGACGATTCCACGAAGATCATATATGCTGGCCTCCGCAGCCTTGACATTCCACGATGCAGCCTCCTTCTTTCCCGTGAGCCATAGAGAAAGCTCCATTCTCTCGCTATATGGGGCCAACGGGTGGTCTTTAGTCGATTCTTTCTCCGGATTAAAGCAATATACGTTTCCGAATTCGTAGAATTTCAGATCGGCGGCACGACGGTTGATGTTATGGGCCAGCGATTCAAGTCCGCCATATAGCAATGTCTGCCTCATCACAGCCAGCTCATTGCTCAGAGGATTGAGAAGGCGCACACATTTTGAAAGAGGATATTTCTCCGATTCTTCGTAATATCCCACAGCCGAAAGCGAATTGTTCATGAGTTCGCAGAAACCCTGAGCAGTAAGTTGCTCCGAGATAATTTGCTGAAGCGCATAGTCTTCATCGGTTGCTCCACGCTGAGAGAGCGAGACGTGCATCTCATCTCCGATCTCTACATTGTTATAACCGTATATTCGAAGAATCTCTTCCACCACATCACACGGACGATATACGTCTACGCGGTATGTAGGCACTTTCAGATGAAGCACATCCGGATTTTCGGTTTTCTCCACATCGAAATCAAGAGCTTTCAGGATAGCTGTTATCAGTTCATGAGGTAGAGCCTTGCCAATAAGACGATCACAATATGAGAACGAGAAATCCATCTCCTTCTTCTCTATCGGGGCGTCGCAGATATCCACAAGTTCTCCGCAGATCTCGCCTCCGGCAAGCTCCTTTATTAGCACAGCCGCGAGTTTGGCTGCATAAACGGTAATCGAGGGATCGGTGCCTCGCTCATAACGGAACGACGCATCTGTTGAAAGACCATGACGTCGTGCCGTGCGACGCACACGTGTCGGATTGAACCATGCGCTCTCTATAAACACCGATTTGGTTTCTTCCGTCACGCCGGAATCCATACCGCCGAACACACCGGCGATACACATAGGTTTCGAAGCATCACAGATCATAAGGTCGGCCTCATGAAGCTCACGTTCCACACCATCGAGGGTTGTGAATTTAGTTCCTTGCGGACACGTACGCACCACGATTTTCTCATCCTCCACTTTCCCCAGATCGAAACAATGGAGCGGCTGCCCTATGCCGAGTAGTATAAAATTGGTGATATCCACTATATTGTTGATCGGACGCTGACCAACTGCCGTAAGCAGATTTTTCAGCCACTCCGGCGACTCGCCCACTTCAACATTGCGGATTGTCACGCCGCTATAGCGCGGACACCCCTGTGGATCCTCAACCTTCACTTCGACAGCACCATCCTTGCGGTCGGAACTGAATGAAGTGGCGTCAGGAAGATGAATTTCCGGATATTCCGAAAAATCACCTTTCTCAAAATCGGTTGCGACTTGTTTGGCTTTCAGGTCGCGGGCAACCCCATAATGGCTTGCCGCATCAACGCGGTTGGGAGTAAGCTCCACTTCCAGGCAATAATCGCTCTCTACGTTGAAATATTCGGCAGCGGGAGTGCCCGGAGCAATTCCATCGGGAAGCACCATAATGCCGGCATGGTCTGTTCCGATTCCTATTTCATCTTCAGCACAGATCATTCCGAACGATTCCTTGCCTCTGATTTTTGATTTTTTTATCTGAAACTCCTTATCACCGTCATAGAGGGTAGTGCCGACAGTGGCTACAACCACCGTCTGGCCCGCAGCCACGTTGGGAGCGCCACAGACAATCTGCACAGGCTCTCCGGAGCCGAGGTCTACAGTCGTAACATGCAGATGATCGGAGTCGGGATGCTCCTCGCATGTCAGCACTTTCCCGATCACTATCCCGCGCAATCCGCCGCGGATACTTTCCACTTCCTCCACTGTGTCGCATTCAAGGCCGACCGAAGTCAGTACGGAGGCAAGTTCCTTTGGGCTGAGCTCAAAATCAATATATCTTTTGAGCCACTTATATGATATGTTCATAATTGATTGTTATCGCGCCGTTTAAGCTTTAACAAAAGCATAGTCGCAGTTTTGCTTTGCAAAAATAATAAAATTGAGTCATACCGCAATCAGGAAATACACAAAATCAGGGCCTACCGGTAATATTTTAGGCCTTTGGAATTTCAATCCGGAAGGTAGTTCCCTTTCCCAGTTCCGACTCCTTGACAAAGATTTTTCCCCCATGATATTCCTCAATGATTCTTTTCACCAGAGTGAGTCCCAGACCCCAACCGCGTTTTTTGGTGGTATAGCCGGGATTAAAAACTGTCTTGAAGTTCTTGCGTGCTATTCCTTTTCCTGTATCTTTCACTTCAATCCATACGTTATTTTTATCAGCTCCGGTGGTGATATCCAGTTTCCCTTCCCCCTGCATCGCATCTACAGCATTTTTCGTCAGGTTCTCCATCACCCATTCTATCAGCGGACGCGACAGCATCACTCCATAATCATCTTCCGCAAGGTGCATCTTGATCTCCACACGCCCCGAGACACGGCTCTTCATATATTCGAGCGAACGAGACACGGCTTCGTTGATGTACTCAAGTTCCATTTCGGGTTGCGATCCGATCTTTGAGAATCTGTCGGCGATCACCGACAGACGCTTCACATCCTTATCTATTTCTGATGTAATTTCGCCATCTATTCCCGAGGCCTGGAGATATTCATTCCAAGCCATAAGCGAGGAAATGGGCGTTCCAAGCTGATGTGCCGTCTCTTTCGAGAGTCCGACCCACACACGGTTCTGTTCCGCTCGCTTGGTATAGACTACCGCCATATAGATTATCAGCGCCAGAATTATCATCACAGCCATCTGAATGTAGGGATAAAGGCTCAGACTCTTCAGCAAACGCGAATCCTCATAATAAATATACTGATTCACACCTCCTACAAGCTCCACCTCTATAAAATGATTATCTCGACGTGCCATCTCACTCAGCGGCGTCATCCCTCCGGGCCTGCGCAGACGCTTAAGCAGGTAAATCTGATTCTCTTCGCAGAGTTCGTCATAAACCGACTTATCCTCATCTCCCTTGGCAGGAAGCGAGAAATTTCTGAATTCGGAAATATGAAACTCATTGTCGGAGATCATAACCGGAATCGAATTGTTCTGAGCGATGATTGCGAGCAGGAATTCGAAATCAGAGTCTACATTGGCTTTGGCCAGACGTTCGGTTGCCTGAGCCCAAATATTCATTCTTTCACGTTCCTGAACGGCAAGCTCCTTCACAAGATTATTGGAGATCAGCAGGAACACGATCACGGCGATTGCCGAGACGACAATCAGGATCATCTTGCCGGGGCGGCGTTCAAAATTCGCTATCCGCATCTGCTATGAATTTGGCGACGGAATCGTCGGTGTTGGGTCCGATAACGATGTCGGCTATCTCCTTTACCTCAGGCAGCGCGTTTTCCACAGCAACAGCCACATCAGCAGCCTGAAGCATGGGAATATCGTTGAGATTATCACCAAAAGCCACAACTTTCTCCACGCCGGTCTGCTCTTTAAGACGATTTATGGCGCTTGCCTTTGTCGCGTCGGCTGCAAAAGCATCCACAAGAGCTATCTCAGGGCCGTAAAGGTCATGGTAAAGCTGCACACGGCTTCCGGCAACATTACGCGTGGCTTCATCGGCACGATGCGCCAGGCCTGTGGGTTGCATTCCGTAGAAAAGAATCGTGCGTCGGAGATCATCCGGAAGCAGTTCTTTTCCGTCGGGATCAATATGAAAGCGCTTATAGGGTGAATCGAGACGTTCTTCCATAAAGCGGCGCTCAAGTTCGGAAAGCTTCCCTCCTATGTGATAGATATCGATAACGTTATCATCGAGAGTAAAAAGAAAAATCGGGAAACCGGAGGCATGATAACCGTCGATTAAGCCACGGACGGCGTCTTCCGGAATATACTGTTGGTCGGAGAAACGTCCGGTCTCTTTATTCCAGATGGCAGCCCCGGTCATTACCACGCCCGCCACGGGGAGAGTAACTTCCTTAAGAATGGGAGCAACTGTGGCGGGAGTGCGGGCTGTGGCTATCGTGAAGAGTTTGCCATCTTCAACGGCACCATTTAGAAGGGAGACAGTACGGGGCGACAATGTGGCTCCCGGCTGCAGCAAGGTCCCGTCGAGATCACTGACAAATAATGTTTTCCCTTTCATCGCCGTTGATTATCTTTTCCGGAGCCTATTTCAACATATTCCGCATCTGAAATCTGGCTTTCATGATATTCACGATGCGTCTTTACCCTTACCCCCTCTCCGATTATTTCTTCGGAAGAATATTCGTGATATTCCGTATATTCCACATCTTCGGCATATTGTCGCATCACGGCAGCCACGCTCATTGATGCCCCACGTTGCGTAAACCCGTTTGCATCGGAGTTATTCCTGCGTCCGGGTTTCTCCCCACGCTCTGCGTCGCGCGCACGGCGGCGTTCTTCCTTGCGCGAGGGCATTCCCATCATCCGGCGAAGGGCATCTTCCGCCCTACGCGCCATAAAACCTCTGAACCATTTGATTATCCATGGCCAGAAAAGGATGATGGGTATTAATATTATTAAAAAAATTCCCAAATCTATTCTTTATTTAACATGTAATCGAATATCTCTTTAACCTTCCCGGCCCTTCCTCTATTCCGGAGTGGCGAAAAGGCCATAAAGCACGTATGCCACAATCAGCCACATCAGGCCCGGAACACCCATACAGAAAACGAGCACCACCGCAGTGAGTATAATCATCCATCGCCACTGATTGCCTGCCCAACCCCATGTCTTGAATTTTAGCGAGAAAAGCTTTACCGGAGACAGCATCAGCCAGCTTTCGAAAACCACAACCGGAAGCACACACCACCACTGAAGAAGAAAATCGGCGCCGGATACTGCCATAGCCGTATACCCGATCCAGAATATGGCGTTTGCAGGAATGGGGAGTCCTATAAAGCTGATTGTCTGACGTGTATCAATATTGAAACGGGCGAGACGCAGAGCTCCGGCCACGGGAATCAGCACGAACAGCCAGCGCGTCCATTCCTGTGCTCCGTCAGCAGCCAGCACATTAAAAAGGATCATTGCCGGTGCCACTCCGAAGCTTACAAGATCGCAAAGCGAATCCAGCTCTTTGCCCAAATTGGAATAGGCGTGAAGAAGGCGGGCTGCAAAACCGTCGAGAAAATCCATCAAAGCGGCAATTCCTATAAAAATATAAGCCCAGCTGCGGCCGTCGAGCCCCCATAGGGCGTCAGAGCCGACAAATGCGCAGATCACGGCCATAACTCCCGAAGCAAGGTTAAGACATGTGATCGAATTGGGCACATTTTTTACTATCACATTCATTTCTTTATTTTTTTGGATTCCTTTTTATTCAGCAGCGGCCTCCGGAAGAATACCGACCGGCGTCACTCCTCCACGCGTAGTATCACCGATTTCGACCAGTATCCGGGTATCGACAGGCAGATAGAGATCCACCCTCGAGCCGAATTTTATAAAACCAAGATGGTCATCGATATCAGCCTTTTGGCCGCGGCGGGCGTAGGTGACGATACGTCGGGCCATAGCTCCGGCAACCTGGCGCGCCACAAGGCGGCAGCCGGTGTCGCTCTCAATTCCGATTGTGCTGCGTTCATTCTCGGTGCTCGCTTTAGGCAGATAAGCCGAAAGGAAACGTCCGCGATGATGCTTGACGTATTTCACAACGCCATCCACAGGATACCAATTGGCATGCACATTGAGGGGAGACATGAAAACCGACAGCATGATCGCCTCCGAATGAAGGAATTCATTCTCCATGACGCGCTCTATAGCCACGACCTTGCCATCTACCGAGCTAACCACATATCCGCGGCGTTGGCCCTTGTAACGACGTTTGGGACTACGGAAGAAATTGAATACAAACAGATAGACCACAAGCGACAGCCCCGATAGGAATATGGGAATCGCGTATGGCGGCATAAAGAGCCACACCGGGATATTCAGAAATCCCAGCACGACAAAAAGTAATATCAGGATATTAGTTCCCTCGTGGTGTATCTTCACGTCTTTCCGGTTTTCACGGGCACAGACCATTTACGCGCCTGCGCACGTTCTTTAATGTTTGCAAAATTACTTCAATTAAATTAATTTTGCAAAAATTCATTATACCTATTTATGCTATGGCACAAGCAAGCCGCAATTCTTTAGCACGTCTGGGACGCCCCCTTTATTGGATTCTGCTCGTCCTGATGGTTTTTCCTTTCAAATATATCTTCGGAACAGAGATTATTACTGCCCCGACAGCTCTTTTTCTGGGACTCATGTTTGCCCTTGTCTTCGGCATTCCTTTCCCGAAATTCAATAAGAAACTTTCAAAATATCTGCTGCAGGCCTCTGTAGTCGGTCTGGGTTTCGGAATGAATCTGCAGGAAAGCCTCAAATCGGGAGCCGATGGAATGCTCTTCACGGTCGTTTCCGTGATCGGAGTGATGTTTTTCGGCATTCTGATTGGCAAATGGATGAAGATAAATGATAAGGCTTCCTATCTCATCTCCTCCGGAACAGCCATCTGCGGTGGCAGCGCAATCGCTGCCGTGGGGGGCGTGATGAAGGCAAACGAAAAAGATATGGCCGTCTCGCTCGGCGTAATCTTTATCCTCAATGCCATAGCTCTTTTCATCTTCCCGCCAATGGGTGAGATTTTCCATCTGACACAAGAACAGTTCGGAACATGGGCGGCAATCGCCATCCACGACACAAGCTCCGTTGTCGGAGCGGGCGCTGCATACGATGCCCTGATCAATAACGGCACATCCGTGGCTTGCGATATGGCCACCCTTATCAAGTGCACTCGTGCCCTCTGGATAATTCCGCTGGCATTCTTCACAATGTGGTATTTCCGCAACAACAAACAAGGAGAGGGAAAGGCAAAAGTCTCCATTCCATGGTTTATACTCCTCTTCGTGCTTGCAATGGTGATCAACACTTACACCCCTCAATCGATTGCCCATGTAATGGATCCTGTCTACAATGTTCTTGTCAAGGCAGCTAAACAAGCATTAGTGGCAGTGTTATTCGCAATCGGCGCAAGCCTGAGCATAAAGGTTATCAGGGAAGTCGGATTCAAACCTCTTCTCCAGGCTATTTTGCTATGGATCATAATCGGCGTATCAAGCCTGCTTGTGGTTCTTTTCACAATCAAATAAGCCATAATAACTAACGTTGCTCTATGAGAAAAACCGGCGGCATAGCGTTTCTTACTTTGGCCTTTTTGGCCTTTCTTTCAGTTTCTGCAAAAGATAGTTTAAATACAGGCATAAATCCGGTAGAGGTCACCCTTGATGGAACCGATATGCGGGGAGGATGGTTTCTGTTGTTCGGCGATACTCCCGACATTCTCGAGACGAAAGCCCGGGAGATAATCTTTATGTCGGATATCGACACCCTTAAGATTGAGCTTGACGAATGGCAGACGTTCGATTTCGATATCATCAACAGGCAGGGAGAAAAAGCCCCGGTGAGAGTGAAGCGACAATCGGATAATATTTTTGAGAAGCCGGATCCGGAATTACTTAAACGAAGCCCCTCCGGCAAACTCAGCCGGGCACAGGCGCAGTTTGATATCAAGTCACTCGTATACGGACTTAGCGAGATACATCCCGACATGTTTTCCGTCTGCAGTCAGGAGGAATTCTTCACTAAGATAAACGAAGCGTCTGAATCCTTGCCGGATTCGGTAACAACCCTTGAACTCTACCGGATGCTTGCTCCGATCGTAGCCTCTCTTGGCGATGGACATACAAATCTCGGCTTTCCTTATAACGATTTATTCAATCGCGAGATGAAGCAAATGCCGTTCTCTATGGAGATTCTAAGCAACAGCACGGCAAAATGTATAGCCTCTATCGATTCCATTATCCCGAAAGACTCAGAGATAATCAGTATCAACGGCCAACCTGTTGAAACACTGATTGAGGAGATGTTGCCATACGTTGCAGGCGAAAAGAAACCATCCAAAATTTCACGTATCAATTTCTCTTTCCCGGCGTTATATCTGATGCTCCACCCAACGGAACAATACGATATAGTCTATCTCCCTGAGAACAGCAAGAAACCTTTGGAGATAAGTCTTGAAGGCGCCACTTACGATGAGATTACAAAGCGTTCTCCCCGTACTAAAAAAACAAACAATTCCGAGCCCTATTCTTTTAGTATTGATAAAGACAACAATGTTGCGTTGATGGATTTCCGAAAGTTTTCTGACCCTGAAAAGATGAAAACTTTCGCAGACTCGATGTTCCGGACGCTCGCCTCGGAAAATATCGGTAATCTGATCATCGACTTACGCCAAAACGGGGGAGGATACAGCTATGTCGGAGATATTCTCCTGAAATATCTTTCTCCCGAGCCGTTCACGCAGATGGAGAAAGTGCTTGTCCGCGTCACTCCCCTCACAAGAAAACTCACCGGAGAAAAGGAGGCAGACGTAATGTTTGAATACCACACCATTAATCCGGAACATTTTCAGCAACCACTCTCAAAAGAGGAGGGACATTACGATGGAAATGTCTATCTGCTCACATCCAACAACACATTTTCCTCCGCCTCCAGTTTTGCCTGGACATTCAAGGAATGTGGCGCCGGCAAAATAGTCGGAGAGGAAACCGGAGGTATGAACGTCTCTTACGGCGACATCATATACTATACACTCCCCGTCTCCAACCTTGGTTGCACGATTTCCTACAAGCGTTTCTGGCAGTTCAGGGCTGATGAAAACGACATTCACGGGGCAATCCCCGATATCCACGTTCCCTCGGACAAGGCTCTCGAAAAGACGCTCTCCCTGATACGCTCCAAATCTACTTCAAAAAAGAAACATTGAGTGTAAAGGATATTTGAACTGGTCAAGACACCATTTTTTATGACGAGACCTTAATCATATTATCTTCTCATTTCAAAAACAATAGTAGGCAAAAACCAGTCTCGGACCGTGTTTATAATTTTTTATTAATTTTAATTTTATAATTGAATAAAATTTTATAACTTTGCAGTCGCAAATCCACTCGGGGTGTAGCACAGTTGGTTAGCGCGCTACGTTCGGGACGTAGAGGTCGG
>CAZOPN010000025.1:0-30917 GCA_964581685.1 uncultured Sangeribacter sp.
ATCACGCCGATGGTACTGCGAAAGCGGGAGAGTAGGTAATCGCCACCTTAAGAGAAGGCTATCAGCAATGATAGCCTTTTTTATTTTAGGGAGATTGGAATTATTAGAATTATTGGAATGATTGGAGGAATTAGAATGATTGGATGGTTAGAATAATTTGATTATTTGAGCGGTTTTATTGGATTTTTTATTTATCTTTGCGTTGATTATGTTTTTTAGGCATTTTTAAGTGAATTTGATCATTTTTCAATATTAATCTAATATTTTTATGAAAAAATTTTTACTTTCTTTAGCTACAGTGGCTTTTGCCGGTTTTTCAGCAATGGCTGATCCCATTGTAGTAGATTTTACATCTGGTGAGGGCCTACCCACAGATGATGCCTCTACAGAAGTTGCTACTGCCACTATTAATGGCGTAGATTTCTCTTTCTTCCACTGTAAGGCTGGTTCTTATAATAAGGCTTCCTATCTTCAGCTAAGTGGGAAGAATTATAATGGGGAGAATGCCGCATACATGGAGTTCAAAGCTGCCGAACCGGTTGCTTCATTTACTGTTCATACAACAGCTTCAGGCTCTACAAATGTTTTGGTGACTCTCACTTGCAATGGTACTGAAGTAGGTCGTTATGTAAAATTGAAACTCGACAAACAGGATGCTGATTTCACTTTTGAGATTCCCGAGGATAGCCAGGCAGCCGGTACAACTTATCGTCTTACTTGTGCTAACGACTCTAAGTATTATAACGCTCAGTTCACAACATTGACACTGAACCCGGATGGCTCTGCCGTTACTCCGGATCCTACTCCGGATCCTACTCCGGATCCTACACCGGAACCTGATCCGACAGCTCCCACTACCGATCTCGATGTAGCGAATGCTACCGATATTACCGGTGAGACAATTGAGGAGACATACAAACAGGATGGAAGCGTTCAAGCTGCAAAACATGTTCAGCCTCTTGAGTCACTTGAAATTGATGGATATAAGTTTACTTTCGCATCGGGTTCTAACGAGAAAAATGCTCCAGCTTATTATTGGCCTACTTCTACCAGTACAACCGGTAAGATATCAATTCGTCTTTACGCCGGTAATACAATGACTGTTACTGCTCCTGCTGATGTTCAGTTTACTACTTTAGAATCAGTTCCCGACAATTCAAGCTTAGCGACAACTCTCTATGCAGGAGCTTCTGTAAATAGTTATACCTATACAGCAGAGGGAACATTACGTATCAACATTATAAAGGTTGGAACCGAGGAAGTGAAGATTGATGAAGATCTTATTTTCTCAAATACATTTGAAAGTGCTCTTACCGGCTTTGAGGTTGTGAATAAAGTGGAAAACGACTATAAAGGTTGGAGAATAAACAATTCTCCCAAGTGTGCAATCGCCAACTCTTACGTAAGTGGTGAGAATCTTGAGGCTGAAAGCTGGTTAATTTCAGAGGATCTCGATCTTACTGACCGTACGGAATGTACAATGACGTTTGAGCAGAGCTTCGGTTTCAGCTTCCCGACCTCGGCAGAAGAATATTATTCAGTGAAGGTGCGCGAAGCTGAACTTGGAGCATGGGAAGATGTAGCAATGACTGCATTCCCGGCAGCTCCCGAATCAGGCAACTGGGCAAAAGAATGGGCAGAAAATACAATTGATCTTTCTGCTTACAATGGTAAGAAGATTGAGATTGCCTTCGTATATCAGAATGATGGCTCTACTTCTCGCGCATGGGAGATCAAAAACCTGGTAGTAAAAGGCAAAAAATCAACAGCTGTGTCTGAGATTGCATCAGAGACAGAAGGCGAAGCCGTTTATTATAACCTTCAGGGTGTGAAAGTGGCTAATCCCGAGAGCGGTCTTTACATCCGTGTTAAGGGAAATAAGGCTCAGAAAGTAATGATCCGTAAATAATCATCTTTATGCTTTCCTGATTCAGGATTGTAAAGAAATCGAATTAAGAGGCAGACATTTATATAATGTCTGTCTCTTTTTATTTTGAGTTGTTCTATCTTTTTTCTAATAATGGTATAAAAACATCCTAAATATTTAGGTTTATTTGTAACAAAAAGTTATATTTGCAAATGAAGAAAAATGTCGTTTTTTGATTTATGACAAATTCTTCATCTGTACCGGATATTTTAGAGAAAGGCAAGTATATGAGTGATGTCCCTCGCCCAGCACGTCCCCGCATATTGATTATCTATACGGGAGGAACAATTGGAATGATTGAGAATCCGAAATCGGGAGCTCTGGAACCGTTTGATTTTAACCATCTTATAGATAATGTGCCCAAGATAAAGATGCTTGACTATGATATAGATAATATACAGTTTGAGCAACTTCTTGATTCATCGGCTATGAATCCGGCACATTGGGAGGAGATGGCCGGCATTATAGAGAGGAATTATGATAATTATGACGGTTTTGTCGTGCTTCATGGGACAGATACCATGGCTTATACGGCATCTGCTCTCAGCTTTATGCTTCAGAATCTTAGAAAACCGGTTGTCATCACAGGCAGTCAGCTCCCTATAGGTGAGGTCAGAACCGATGGTGAGGAAAATCTTATAACGGCTCTTCAGGTTGCGGCGGCAAAAGATCAGACCGGACAACCAATGATACAGGAAGTTGCAATACTCTTTGAGAATTATCTTTGGCGTGGCAATAGAGCCACAAAACATAGTTCTGATAATTTCAATGCTTTCAAGAGCAGTAATTATCCACGTTTGGCTAAGGTGGGCCTTGGGATAAGCTATCGGCCTGAAGTATTATGGCGTAACCGCACGGACGATCCTCTGAAAGTTTGCTGTAATATGGATACAAACGTTATGTATATGGATTTATTTCCGGGCATAAACGAAGCCGTAGTAAAACATCAGTTGAACACACCGGGTTTGCGCGGTGTAGTGCTTAAAACGTTCGGCGCCGGGAATGGTCCGACAGATCAATGGTTTCTCGATGCTCTGCGCGATGCCGTGAATCGTGGAATAGTTATCGTAAATGTCAGTCAATGTGATAATGGTACTGTTACACCCATGCGTTATGAGGCCGGGTGCGGATTGTATCAGGCTGGTGTAATTTCTGGACATGATCTTACTTCGGAGGCTGCAATTACAAAGCTTATGTTTCTCTTGGGTCGGGAAAATGATCCTGTTAAGGTGAAATATGAGATGGAGAAACCGATAGCCGGCGAAATGAACGGAGTATGAGAAAAATCGACAAAGAGATATTAAAACTGGCGGCACCGGCGATTGTAAACAACATCACGGTGCCGCTGTTGGGACTATGCGATACCGCTATCGCCGGACATCTCGGCTCTGCAACTTATATAGGAGCAATTGCCGTTGGAGCCATGATGCTTAATGTTGTATTTTGGCTTTTCGGTTTTTTAAGGATGGGGACTTCCGGATTGGCCGCTAATGCTCTTGGCGCTGATAAACCTGATGTATGTCGAGATGTGCTCAGACGCTCTCTGATGATTGCGCTCGGAGTCTCAGCGATTGTGCTTATTTTACAAATCCCTCTGCTTAAGCTACTGATGTTTCTTGTAGGAGCTGAAAACTCCATTTCTTTAGAATCATCGACATATTTTAAAATTTGTGTATGGGGAGTTCCCGCTCAACTTTGTATAATGGCTTTTTCCGGATGGTTTGTCGGAATGCAGAATACCACTATCCCGATGGGTATTGCAATTGGGATGAACATTATAAATATCATTCTGAGTGTAACTCTCACTGTTTTTGTTGGTCTTGGATTTCGTGGGATTGCGTTCGGAACACTTGCGGCCAACTGGATTGGAGCCGTGGCGATGTTCTTTGTGGGATGGCCTCGTGTAAGACAATTGCCGGCTAAAGGTGAGCATTGTGCCTGGCGTCGCCTCTTTGGAGTGAACACCGATCTTTTTTTTCGTTCTATGTTTGTTATGGGTGTTTCCCTCACCGTAACTGCTGTCGGAGCGCGTCTGGGAGTTTTAACGCTTGCTGTGAATGCAGTGATGATGCAGTTTTTTATCTTCTTTTCATATTTTATGGACGGCTTTGCTTTTGCTGCCGAAGCGCTGACAGGAAGATTCTTTGGAGCAGGGGATAAAAATGGATTTCTAAGAGCTGTCAGAGCATTGTTAAGATGGTCGGCAGCAATGGCCGTAATATTCTTTTTGGTTTATCTCTTCGGCACGGAGAAGATAACATCTTTGCTTACCAATGAAAGTGATGTTATTGCCGGGGTGATGGCTAATAGAGTCTTTGTAATCTTACTGCCTCCACTCACAGTTCTGGCTTTCATTTATGATGGCATATATATCGGTATGACACGTACCCGCGCTATGCTCCTTGCAACTTTTACGGGAGCTCTGGCTTTTGTGTTGATTGAATTCATGATGCCTTTTGTATTTCCTGAGACTCCTGCCCGTCGGCTTTGGCTGGCATTTGAGACATATCTGCTTTTAAGAGGTTTATTTCTCGCTTTAGGGGGCCGCTTTAATAAACTAAATTTCCACTTATAAGATGAAATTATTAAATTTGTAATTAATTTAAAAGAGGTCTGCCCCTATGGAAAAGAAAGAATCGGCTACATATAAGGCTGTAAGAATTGATGATACAGCCGACTGGCGTCTCATCATCCACATAAGCGAGGATGGAATGTCGGCCTATCTGAGGCATGAGGAAGATCCTCTTGAGCCAATTGTAACATTGTTCGAGCTCAAATGGGAGCGCGATGAGACTTTGCTTCTTGAGCGTATTGAGAATGCTGTCTATGACCATCCTCAGTTGCTCGAGGATTTCTCTGCCGAGGTAATTATCCGGGCACCCCGCACAATGTGGGTCCCGTCGGAATTCCTTGAAGAGCCCGGATCTGAATATGATCTTTATGAGACAGTATATAATGCTGAGCCAGAAGATATATTTCTTGATGATCGACTGGAAGAGAAGTGTCTTTATTCTTTAGTTCCGGGTCTTCAGTCTTTTTTACGTAGAACTTTGCCCGGGGCAATTATTCGAAGCCACCAAGGGGTTGTTGTGGGAAAATTCCGCGACAGAATAGCCGATGTGCCAAGAATATATGTTGATCTACATGGAGAAGAAGCCGATATTGTGGTTTTTGACGGGAAGAGGTTGCTGAGTTCAGCTACGTATGAATGTCATGGATTGAATGATGTGGCTTACCATGTTTTCAACATAATGGAGATTTATGGACTCGATCCGACACAATGTCAGGTCTCTGTATCAGGGAGCCGGGAGACACGAAATAATCTTGTGAAATTGTTGCGGGAACATATATCTTATGTGATGCTCACGATGTTGCCTAAAGCAGCCGTAGGACTTGAATTGCCCCTATCTGTTGCTATCGCAGCCGGAAGAACAAGAACAAAAGTAGAAAAAACAAACGACTGATGAGAATAATAAGAGGGAAATATGGCCGACGCAGATTTGAGGTTCCCCGTAATATAACGGCGAGACCTACAACCGATTTTGCCCGTGAAAATCTATTCAATGTTCTTGAGAATATTGAAGAACTCGAGGGTAAGAGTGTTGTGGATCTTTTTGCCGGAACAGGAGCAATAAGCTGGGAGTTTGTTTCTCGTGGTTGTTGTCCGGTGGTAGCTGTTGAACAGGCTCCTACTCAGGCCGGATTTATCAGAAGTGTTAAGGAGAAGCTTGGTGACGATGCCTTACAGCTTATAAAAGGAGATGTTTTCCGCTTCATTTCTAAAGCAACCGACTCTTTTGATGTCATTTTTGCCGATCCTCCATATAATCATCCCCGATTTTCCGAGATTCCCGGTCTGATTCTTAGCTCCAGGCTGATCAGGGAGGGAACGCTTGTCATAATTGAGCATAGCAAGAATCATGATTTCTCCAACATGCCGGGATTTTTCAGACATCTTGTCTATGGTAGTGTTAATTTTACATTACTGTGGGTCGGACATGATTGTGACGTGAGAATTTCACATTCCGCTGACTTGCCTCAAAATTAAAGAGTTCATTTTTTTACTACTCAATAGCTACTTAAAGAAATATACCTTAAATGGGACAAGAAGATATTAAACTCGATAGCGTTGAATCAGCGCTTAGAGATTTTGCCGAAGGCAAGTTTGTTGTTGTTGTTGATGATGAGGATCGCGAGAATGAGGGAGACCTTATTATCGCTGCTGAAAAAATCACACCTGACGACGTAAATTTCATGCTAAAGAACGCAAGGGGAGTGTTATGTGCCCCCATCACTCTTGAGCGATGTGCCGAACTGGGTCTTGATGTTCAGGTTGCCGACAATACTTCTGTTCTCGGCACGCCTTTTACGGTGACAGTTGATAAACTTGAAGGTTGTTCCACCGGCGTTTCGAGCGCCGACCGTGCGGCAACGATACGTGCGCTTGCAGATCCCGCTTCAACACCAGAAACTTTTGGCCGTCCCGGACATATAAATCCACTATATGCACAGAACAGAGGCGTGCTCCAGAGAGCGGGACATACGGAGGCGGCTGTAGACCTTGCTCGACTCTCCGGTCTGCAGCCTGCGGCTGCCCTTATGGAAATCATGAGCGACGACGGATCTATGGCGCGTCTTCCCGAACTTAGAAAGCTCGCTGATGAATGGGGACTTAAACTTATAAGCATACGCGATCTAATCTCATATCGTCTTGCCAATGATGGTATTATTGAAAAAGGCGAGGAAGTGGATATGCCTACCGCTTACGGCCATTTTAGGTTAATCCCTTTCCGTCAGAAGGATAATGGCCTTGAACACGTTGCGCTCATTAAGGGTGATGTTGCAGATGGGAAACCGGTTCTCGTCAGAGTTCACTCATCTTGTATGACCGGTGATATCTTCGGATCAAAGCGGTGTGAATGTGGCGAACAGCTTCATCTTGCAATGCAGCTTATTGAGAAAGAGGGACGTGGAGCAGTCATCTACCTTAATCAGGAGGGGCGCGGAATAGGCCTGATGGATAAGATAAGAGCTTATAAGCTTCAGGAAAACGGTATGGATACCGTTGATGCAAATCTTCATTTGGGCCATAAGGCAGATGAGCGCGACTATGGCGTCGGCGCCAATATTCTTCATTCGCTCGGAATAGAGAAAATGAGACTTATGACTAATAATCCTGTTAAAAGAATCGGACTTGAAGGATATGGTCTGGAGATTGTTGAGAATGTTCCTCTTGAGGTTGAACCTAACGAATATAATGTGCGGTATATGCATACGAAGAAAGAACGTATGGGACACATACTTGGGAAGGTATAACCGCATTTTGTAATTTTTAATTCCGAATTACTATGAGAGCTTTTTCTTTATCGGCAATAATGGTCGTGCTAAGTTGTCTTTCAATTTATGCAGAGAAAAAAGAACTTGACCATACATCGTTCGACGATTGGAAATCGGTGACCAATTATGGTCTTACCGGAAATGGCGAATGGGCCGGCTATGCTGTCAATCCGCAGGAAGGCGATGGTATACTAACGATTTATAATACTCGCAACGGAAGAAAGATTGATATTCCGAGAGGCTTAAATCTTTCTTTTACAGCCGATGGAAAATATGCTGTTGCAGTGATAAAGCCTTTTTTTCAGGATGTTCGTAAAGGTAAAATCGAAAAAAAGAAAGACTTTGATCTTCCCCGGGATTCTCTCGCATTGATACGTCTCGCAGATCTTGATGTTGAGAAAATAGGAGATGTGATATCATACAAAATAGGAAAGGATGGAGGCAATTGGGTGGCTTACCTTAGCTGTGACACTGCTTTGATTTCTCCGAAAGCTCTGAAGGATAAGGAGGCATCGAGACCCCTTGTTGTCCGCGATATGTCTTCAAATAGGTCGAAGATTGTGAAGTGGGTTGAAAACTTTGATTTCAGTCGTGATGGAAGCCGGGTGGCCCTGACTGTTAAAAAGCAGAATGCAGACACTCTTTCAACCAATAGTATCGGTGTGATTTTTCTCCCTGACACCTCCTATGTACTGCTGGATCATGACCGTGCTTTTTATGGGAACCCCGTTTTTGATTATTCCGGAACACGTCTTGCTTATGTGGCATCCGACGACAGCATCAAGAGTGGAACCAAGGATGCTTCTGTTTATTTTGCAGATCTTCGAAGGCCGATGGAAACTCCTCATCGCATAGAAATGAAATTTACAACTTCTGATGGAACAATTCTGCGTGCAAATCAATATACAGTTCCTGAGTTTTCCAGAAGTGGACGTCGACTTATTGCAGGGGTTGCCCCGGTGATTGCTCCGGATGATACGACAATCGTTGATTTTGAGCGTGGAGAATTAGATATCTGGAGGTGGAATGCTCCTTATACTCCTCCTCAGGAGAATAAAAATGTTGAAAAGTTGCGTAAGAAAACCGTTCCGGTTGTTACGAATCTTTCCGATTTCCGTCAATTACTCATTACAGACAACATGTTGGCAAACGTTGCCGGAGGCAATGAATGGGATGGTGATTATGCCGTGATTGTAGATCCGACGGAACATATAGTTGAACATCAATGGAATTATTTCGCTCCGGTATCTCTGAAAGTAAGAAATCTTAAGGATGGTTCTTTGAAAGAGATAGGCGTAGTGCCAAGTGATGAGGAAGATTTGCAGATGGTCTCTCCCTGTGGCCGTTATGCTTTCTGGTATAATGATAAGAATTATTATACTTATAATTTCGGGACAGGAGAAATCGTTAATGCGAGCGCTTCAATGCCTTTCCCCGTATGGGATACGGATGACGATCATCCTATGCCGGCTCCCCCGTATGGAATTGCAGGTTGGTCGGAAGATGACATGGCAATGCTTGTTTACGATAAATATGATATATGGAAACTTGATCCTTCCGGTAAAAAAGCTCCGGAATGTCTTACGGCCGGAGAGGGACGTAAACGTAATTTGAAATTGCGTTATAGAAATATGGATAAGGATCGCCGTTTCCTTTCTTCCGGAGATGAAATGCTTCTCGAAGTTTTCGATTTTACGGATAAATATAATGGGCTTGCTACGATGCGATATGGTAAAAGTGCCGCTCCTGCTATCGGAGTCCTTGATGGAAACGCATATACCAAGATTGCAAAATCGCTTAATGCTCCCGTTTATACCTGGCAACGTGCCAATTTCTCTACTTCTCCGGATATGTGGCTCAGCAGGAGCAATACGTTCATGGATGCTGTCCGGCTTACAGATGCCAATCCCCAGATGAAAGACTATCGCTGGGGTACGGCAAAACTTGTAAAATGGAAGGCTTACGATGGGAAAGAGTCGGAGGGTGTGCTCTATGTTCCGGATGATATTGATCCTAACCGGAAGTATCCTATGCTTTGCGTATTCTATGAAACCGGTTCGGAAGATCTCTATCGGCACTATACAATGGAACCCTCTTGGAGCTGGGTGAATTATCCATTTTATGTGAGTAGGGGATATGTGATTTTTGTGCCCGATATTCATTACACTGCCGGTCTGCCGGGAGAGAGTTGTTACAATTATGTATGTTCCGGAGCTGAGGAGATGTGTCGGCGTTACCCGTGGATTGATAAAGAGCGAATCGGTATCGACGGCCAGAGTTGGGGTGGATACCAGACGGCCTATCTTGTTACGCGAACGGATATGTTTGCCTGTGCCGGCTCAGGGGCTCCTGTTTCCAATATGACATCAGCATTCGGTGGAATACGCTGGGAATCGGGCGATTCGCGTCAAGGTCAATATGAGATGGGACAAAGCCGTATCGGGCGGAACCTTTGGGAGGCGCCCGAATTATATCTGGCAAACTCTCCCGTTTTTCATGCAGACCGGGTGAAGACGCCACTTCTCATCATGCATAACGATAACGACGGTGCTGTTCCATGGTATCAGGGAATAGAGATGTTTATGGCGCTGCGACGCTTGCAGAAGCCTGTCTGGATGCTTCAATATAATGGGGAGGCTCATAATATTCGTGCGCGTAAGAACCGTAAGGATATCACCGTCAGACTTCAGCAATTTTTTGACCATTATCTCAAGGGTGCTCCTATGCCTCGATGGATGAAAGAGGGTATTCCCGCTGTGAGAAAAGGTCAGGAAACGGGGTTTGAATATTAATCAATACCGTAAATGATAATGAAAAAAATATTTCTATTATTGTTGCTGACTTTTTTCTCAATGAATCTTAGGGCAGAAAGTCATTCGGATATTGTTTCAGCCATGCAGATGGTCAGGGATAACTATAATCCCGGTCAAAATCCGCAGGATTTTGTGAGAGTATTTGCGGAAAAATTTATTGATACACCTTTTGAACCGGTCTCGCAGAAAGATACGTTGTGTCTGCCGGATATAAGACTTGATGCTTTTGACGGGATTACGTTTGTCAATACCGTTCTGGCAATGGCCAAGACCGCTACTGACCCCGGATTGCTACGGGACGATGAGCTTCTGCAAAATTTCGAAAGTGTATCGTTCAGAAAAGGTAAAGCCGATGGATTCACCTCGAAACTGCTGTATGGTGCAGACTGGGCAACCGATAATAAATCACGAGGAAACCTAATTGAACTTACAGAGGATTTTTCAACTCTTTTTAAGACAAAGTCGCTTGAGTATATCACGCGTAACCGCGATCTTTTTCCGGTTCTCGCAGATTCGGCTGCTTTCGAACGCCAGAAAATGATGGAGTTCGGCTTCAGGACACATAAGATCCCACATCTTAAAAGAGAGAGCACTGAATGGAAGGAAATATCCGGGGAAATGAAAGATGGCGATGTTCTGATGCTTCTCACACCCGATGATAATTGTGATATCTTTGAAATAGGAATTGTTGTGCGCGATAACGATGGATTCCATTTTATCCATGCTTCATCGCGCGATGGTAAGGTGGTTAAAGAAACCGAGCCTTTAGGACGCTACATAAAGCGCCATTCTAAAGAAACTTACGGCTACCGCTGGTTCAGAATAAAGTAAAGTATGATTGCTTTTGTTAATGCCAAAATTAATCTTGGTCTGCAGATTGTCGCCCGTCGGGAAGATGGATATCACGATCTGCAGACAATCTTTTATCCTGTAGGACGTTTCAACGGGACTCCCGAGAATCCTGCCCCTTTCTGTGATATACTGGAAGTGAGGGAGGGAAAAGGCTTGTCTGTTGAATTCCGTGGCCGTAACATAGATTGCAAACCGGAAGACAATCTTGTTACACGTGCCGCACACCTTTTTTACCGGGCTGCCGGAATAGAACCGGCAACAGGTATCGTTCTTGAAAAGCACTTGCCTGACGGGGCCGGAATGGGGGGTGGAAGCGCAGATGCATCTTTTGTTCTGCGTATGCTTCGAGATTTTGAAAAAGAACAAAGGGGTGTTGTTCTCGATGATTCGGAATTGCTCTCTCTTGCCTTAAAATTAGGAGCTGATTGCCCGTTCTTTATTTATAACCGACCGATGTTTGCCGGAGGAATCGGAGAAAAACTGGAGGATATTAAGCTTGATCTCAACGGATACTGGCTTGGTGTGATAAAACCTGATGTTTATGTATCAACACGTGATGCATTCGGAGGAATTATCCCGAGAGAACCTGAATATGATTTGAGAGCGATAGCGCGTTTACCTGTGGAAGAATGGCAGGGATTGATGAAAAATGATTTTGAGACTACTATATTCCGAAAATATCCTGAATTGCAAGAGATAAAGGATTTCCTGCGTGAGCAAGGAGCTCTATATGCTTCGATGTCCGGAAGCGGATCATCTATTTTCGGTATTTTCCCCGATAAAGAATCTGCCCGTATAGCTTTAGAAAACCATTCACTATCAAACATAGAAGCTATTTATTTGTTGAAATTATGAGAGCGATGTTGGAATATGTTGTTGTATAGAGAGAATAAGGCAACAATGTGTTCTTTGCCCCGGGATATGTAAATTTAACATAATTTGGCTTAAAATTTGAGTAATTATCAACCGACATGCTTAATGACTTTGGCAATATTATTTAGCCTATATGTTGTTAGGTAAAGTCTAAAAAAATAGCAGCTATGAAAAATATGGATACAGAAGCCACTATTAATCAGGAAAACGAGAAATCTCCGGAGGAGGTAATCGTTGATAATATTAATCCGACTGAAGCAGAAAACGAGGCGGCAGAAGAGACGGTTGCCGAGGGCGTTGTGAATCTTGAGAAGGAAAATGAGGAACTTAAGGAAGCTCTTGCCAAGGAGAAGAAAGAATATCTTTTCCTGATGGCGGAGTTTGATAATTTCCGTAAGCGTACACTTAAGGAGAAATCCGAGCTTATAAAAAATGCCGGAGAATCGGCCTTCAAGGGTCTTCTTCCAATTGTCGATGATTTTGAACGTGCTCTCAAGGCTGAGATTCGCGAAGGAGACACAAGTCCTCTTGCTGAGGGAATGGAGTTGATTTATAAAAAACTTAAAAAATATATGGAACAGAATGGTGTCAAGGAAATGGATCCCGAGGATCGTAATTTTGATGCCGACCGACATGAGGCTATATCGGCTGTTCCGGTTCCTGACGAGAGCCAGAAAGGAAAGATCCTTGATACGGTTGAGAAAGGATATATGATTAACGACAAGGTGCTCCGTCACGCAAAAGTTGTTGTAGGCCAGTAAAATTTAATAAGCAATGGCAGAGAAAAGAGATTATTATGAAGTGCTCGGGGTGTCGAAGAATGCGACAGCCGATGAGATAAAGAAGGCCTACCGTAAGAAAGCTATCCAATATCATCCTGACCGAAATCCGGATGATAAGGATGCTGAAGAGAAGTTTAAGGAGGCTGCGGAGGCCTACGACGTGCTCAGTAACCCGGAAAAGCGTCAGAAATATGACCAGTTTGGACATTCCATGGGACCGAATTTCGGTGGAGGCGGTGCCGGAGCCGGAGGTTTCAGTGGCTTCGGTGGAGGTTTCTCCATGGAAGATATTTTCGAACAGTTCGGCGATATTTTTGGAGGTCGATTCAGTGGTGGCGGTGGTTTCCAAGGTGCCACGGGAGGCCGTACACGTCCTCATGTGAATAAGGGAACTGATCTTCGGATCACCGTTAAGGTTTCATTAAAAGATATAATGAACGGTGTTGATAAGAAGCTTAAGATTCCAAAGCTTGTGGCCGATCCTGCATGTAAGGGAACGGGAGCTAAAGATGGTACGGCTTTTGGAACCTGTCCGCGTTGTCATGGCACGGGATATATAACCACGGTTCAGCAGACTTTTATGGGCCCGATGCAGAGTCAGTCTGTATGTCCGGAGTGTGACGGAGAAGGCAAGATAATTACTGAAGAGTGTAATCATTGTCATGGTTCGGGCGTAGAGAAAAAGGAGGAGATCGTAAGCTTTCATATTCCTGCCGGAGTTGAGGATGGTATGGTTCTCACAATGCGTGGACAAGGAAATGCTCCACGTCATGGAGGCGTAAACGGCGACCTGCTCATTAAAATCCAAGAGGAAAAAGATCCGGAGCTTATCAGAGATGGAAATGACCTTATATATAATCTGATGCTTGATTTCCCGACTGCTGCTTTAGGTGGTACTGCTGAGGTGCCTACAATAGATGGGAAAGCAAGGCTTAAGATTGTAGCCGGTACACAACCCGGTAAGGTCTTGAGACTTCGTGGTAAGGGTCTTCCGCAATATAACAGCAGTGTACGAGGAGATCTTCTCGTGAATGTTATGGTTTATGTTCCGGAGTCGCTTACCGATACAGAAAAGGCAGCTATTGAAAGTTTGAAGGGTGCTTCAAATATTGTTCCTACAAAATCTACTTCTGAAAGAATATTCTCGCGTCTGCGTCATATTTTCAATAGAGAAAATAAAGGAGAGTAATTTGAATTCATTCTAAGAAATAGGACCCCATTTTTATATGAGACGGGTCCAAAGATAAATAATATAGTTTGAAAGCGATGATGACTCTATGGGGTCGGCATCGCTTTCTTATTTGTTAAATTAAGTTATAAGAGGAGGTAGATTAAAGGCGAGGAAAAGAAATTTGATTATATTTGTAACCAAATGGCCTCAGAGACAAGTTTACCGATAGATGAAAAAAAGCTCGTGAAGATGCTTCAGAATCCGGCTACAGCCAAGCAGGGATTCGATTATCTTATGCGTACATACGGCGAACAGATCTATTGGCAGATACGTAAGATGGTTGTGGGACATGAAGATGCCAATGATCTATTACAGAATTGTTTTTTGAAGGCCTGGAACAATCTTCATAATTTTCGCGGAGAGGCCAAGTTATCAACATGGCTTCATAAGATAGCTGTCAATGAGACAATAAACTTTCTTAATAAGGAGCGTACGAGAAATAATATCACTGATCAGGATGGAGATACTTTTCTTCTAAATACGCTTGAAAGTGATGAATTTTTTGATGGAGATAAATTACAGCTTCAGTTGCAGAAGGCTATCCTTGCGCTTCCGGAAAAGCAGCGGCTCGTCTTTAATATGAGATATTATGATGATATGAAGTATGAGCAGATTTCTGAAGTGCTTGGAACGTCTGTGGGCGCATTAAAGGCTTCTTATCACCATGCTGTCAAGAAGATAATACGTTTCATAGAGTCAGAATCTCTTTAAAATTAATATGGCCCCGTTTTATGAGGCTGAAGATTCTTTTTGCTAATATTTTCTATAAACATCGTTTTGTTTCCGGATATCAGTATCTATATTTCTTTTCAGGGAATATTAAAACAGGAACTTAGCCCCCATTTCTTATGAGACGTGGCCTTAAATATAATCCGGTTTTCCGATTTTAGATAAAGCGAATGCGGCCGGTTTCGCAACCAGCCGCATTCAAGTGTTTTCCATAATACTTTTTCGAACTAACCTAACATCATGAAACGATTTTCTTTATATCTATAGAACATCTTTAATTCAAAAAAGTTTTGGAAAAATAAAATTTTTTTCAATTAAACCGCGAGCCTTGAAAAATGTCTATATATTTAAAATGGCACCGGTCACTTCTATTCGTTATTAATGAGATGAGTAAAGTGTAAAATAAAATCAAGAGAATTGAATCTCTTTGATTGCGCCAAAATAAAAATTTTTATTACTCTCCTGAAAAATGAATAATAAGGATAAAGAATTAAAAGATAAATTCGGGACCACCGGTGGATGGAAAGTTCCGGACGGTTATTTTGAAGAGGTCTTTGTCAAGATTTCTTCGGAATTACCTGCTTATCCTGAGCTGCCCAAGAAAGTGGAGCTCAGTCGGTGGCAACGTGTGAAGCCGTATGTCTATATGGCTGCCATGTTTGCAGGAATATGGCTGATGATGAATATTTTTCATCATGTTTCTACCAGTCGCCAATTGAATCTCGATAATCCTCCGGCTGCGATTGCACAGGCAATGTCGAACCAGGATGTGGTTAAATCGGTTTTATTTTCAGATTCGCGTACTGATTTCGAACTGGAAGCCGAGATAAGTGATGAATATGATAATATCGAAGATTTTGAACGTGATTTCGGGTATGAACTGAAACCTCAGTATGCAAATATTTCGATAAACTAAGATGGTTATGCAAAGATTAACGGTATTTTTTCTGTTATTGATGAGTCTGGTTGCCGGTGCTTATGCTCAGGACAAACGTGAGGGCAAGAGCGACCGACATAATATGCGTCAGGAGCTTGAGGATTTCAAGATGAAATTTATTGCTCAGGAAATTGATCTCAGGGAAGATCAACAGCAGCGTTTCTTTGAACTTTATAAAAAAATGAATGAGGAAAGGTTCAAGGTTTTTAAAGAGACGAGACGTTTGGAAAAACAGGTTAAATCTGATAAAAACGCTACGGATGCTGATTATGAGAACCTGAACAAGGCCATCACTGAGGCTCGACGTAAGGATGCTGAAATAGAAAAGCGTTACGATGACCAGTTTCTTAAGATTATTTCCGCGCGTCAGCTTTTTAAAATGAAGGATGCTGAAGAAAAATTCCGTCATAAAATGCATGATATGCGGAAAAACAAGAAATAAGGATATATATAATCTATAAGATATGTGATCTTTCTGTTACCGATTAATCTTCAATATTTTCTTATGATGATAACCGACTCTAAAATATTGAAAGGCTGCTTTTGCGCGGCCTTTTTTATTATATTCAATATGATATTTGAAATTGGTGCTTATGGTGCGGATCCGGTGGAAAAGCCTGATTTCGCATTCCCCGCCACTGTGGAGGCAAATGCCCGGGTTGCCTTGCAACAGAGTCTCGCCCGACATGATGAGCCGGGGGCGCTGAAAGCTGCGTTAGAAATAACACTTGCACGCAATCTTGTTTCGGCAGATAGTGTGAGTGCTTCCATCAAAATGTTTGATGATCTTGCCACATCGCTCGATAAACCTTATCGCGGACTCGCCGATCTTTTGAATGCAAGTCTTTATGCCGATATATATATAAGAAACAGCTGGAAAATAGACAGGCGCACGCTCCCTCCTGTTCCTGTTCCGGAAAACATAATGGAATGGAGTCGGGAGATGTTTGAGACAAGGGTGGATAGTCTCGTGTCTGTTGCCTTAAATAATGCAGAGGGAGCGGAAAAGATTCTTGTCAAGGATTTGAATGGACTCATCTCAATCCCCGAGGAGGGAATGCCTGAGAGCCTGAGCCTGTATGATTTCATGATAATCAAGGGAGCGGAGCTTTTATATACATTTGACCCTAATAATAAAGAGAATATCATACCTTTTGGTTACAGAGCTCTTTCCGCAAATGCAGCTGCTGCCAATAATCCTTCCCTTTCTCTTCTTAATAAGGATATTGAGCGCAATCAGGCTTTACAGAATACGGAGATTTGTGCATATCTCGATTATTTATCCTTGAATTACGTTAATTCTGACAAACGTAATTCCAATATATCAGAGCTTGTCACCAGATATATCGACACCCCATATTGTGCTCCCTTTCTATTGAAATATAACTATGCACAATCTGTGGCAGATGATGATGAAAATGAATCAGGACGGCTAAATAGAGAGAATAAAGGAAATAAGGCTATATATACGCTTGTCTCTAATTATCTGGAACGTTTCCCTGACTGCTTTGGCGCCGAGGCTCTTAAAGCAAAATCAGCATCCTTGCTCTTAAGGAAGATAGATATAAAGATTGATGAAGATGTCCTTCCGGGACGAGATTTCAACTGCCGGATAGATTTGGCAAATATCTTCGATCTTAATGTTTTAGTTATCAAACTCCCCGATTCGTATGCCGGAGAAACAATCTCGATGGCGAATATCAGGAAGTTTGGTAAGGTGATTAAGGTTGTTCCATTTAAATTTTCAGGTGCTGCACCGGAGAAATATATTGGAGAAATTAAGATTCCGGCTCTTGAAAGCGGTGTTTATATTGCTTTACCTTCTTCTGACACTACTTTGAATGGAATTTATAAGAATACCAATTCGGGTGAGAAATTTTCTACTTTCACCGTGACTCGGCTTGCTCTTTTTGAAGCCGGAGTGAGGACTGACGGCGTTGTAAGGCTATACGTGGTCGATGCCTTTACTCAGAAGCCGGAATCTGCTGCTAAGGTGACGGCGGTAGAGTCGCGCGACAGAAGTAAGAAAATCATTAGGACTACGGATTCTAATGGCTGTGTCGAGTTGCCATCCGGAGGATACTCTGTTAAGGTTACGAAAGGGAATGACATTGTGTGCGAAAGATTCTGGAGTAAGGGTGGTTATGCCATTAAAAAGAAAAGAACTTACAGGGCGCGCATACTCACTGATCTTGCCATCTATCATCCCGGCGATTCCTTAAATTTCGTCGGAATGGTCTTTTCGGAACTCGATCGCAGATTCAGAAGCGAAAAGGATATGGCGGTCAATGCGGTTCTTTATAATGCCAACTATGAACCTGTCGATACGCTGAATCTTGTCAGCGATGGCTTCGGACGTGTGGCAGGTCGGTTCCAAATCCCGCAAAGCGGCCTTTTAGGATATTATAACGTTGAGGTCAAAGGAGAAAAACAGGTCTTGGGAAGTGCCTCCGTGGAGGTGTCGGAATATAAGTCGCCCACTTTTTACGTAACTGTTGAAGGATCGGAAGATGATTATAAACTTGGAGATGTGGTAAAGCTCTCGGGCGAGGCGCGTACATATTCAGGAATGCCGGTTGCATTTTCAAAGGTTAAATATAGCGTGTCGCATGTTCCGTTATGGTGGCGTTCATATTCGCAGAATGGTGTTTATGGTGGAGAGGTTACGACTGATGAATCTGGAAAATTTTTGATAGAACTTCCGACAGAGGGCTTACGCAACACTCCGTTCGCCAACGGTAACTTCAGAATTACGGCTTCAGTTACATCCCCCATGGGTGAGACACAGGAGTCGGTGCCTCTTACGTTTTCTTTAGGACATGTATATCAGATTGATGCCCAACTTCCTTCTATCATAGAGGTTGGAAGCGAGGAGAGCAGAATTGATGTGCGTGTTTTCGATATCTCCCATCGCTCCGTGAAAAGAACGGTATACTATCAGGTTGAGCGTTTTGAGGGACCGGACACTACCTCCATATTTACATCGGGACAATTCGAGGCTCCTTTGTCTAAATTTGATTTCAGCAGTTATCCTTCGGGAAAATATAGATTTATTTTCTCATTTAATAAATATTTTGAGGAAGAAGAGGGGGTAGAGCCTATTGCTGTTAATACTGTGCTTTACCGTTCGGCAGATAAACGTCCGCCGATCGAAACTCCGTTATGGCTTCCTGCCACCACTGTCAATTTCAAGAAGGGCAGCCCGAAGGCTGAGATCAAATTAGGAAGTTCTTATAAGGATAGCTGGATTTTTATGCTCAAGGCAGACTGTGATAAGGAGCTTGAAAGAAAATGGATAAAGGTAGATGGGAACATATTAAAGATTGATGTGCCCGCTCCTGAATCCAATCAGCGGATATTCATTACTTTCAGCGGAATGCATGATGGAGAAAGAGTCACGAAGAATGTCACTCTGATTCCATTCGAGCAGACGCAAAAGATCAATATTACGGCCGAATCTTTCCGAGATAAGATTATGCCCGGTGGGAAGGAAAGCTGGAAATTCAGATTCATGTTGGACGACAAAACGTTGCCGTCCCTTCCGGTCTCTGCCGTAATGTCGAACAAGGCATTGGATGCCATAATACCATTTGAGTGGACTTTCAATCCCTACGGAGAGATCTATTATCCGAGATTAAGCTTTTTTGGGGGAAGCTATTCTTCAAAGGCTTCATATAATGTTATTCTGGATAAGAGTTCCTATCATCAATTTTCCGGTTTTAAGGTTCCTTTCTGGAATTTATATGGCATGCCGCTGTATTCAAATTATGGTAACGGAATGTTGAGTAATAAGATGAGTGTCAGAGGCACAAATCAGAAGTTTTATTCAGCGAAAGCTTCGAGTGCCACCGCAGGGATGGCAATGGTGGAAGAACAGGGTTTTGATTCAGATGCCATGGCCTTGGAAGAGACGGTGGTAGTGACTGATATGACTGCCTCTAAAGCGGAAGATATTGAGGAAGCTGAATCGGGGAGTGCTCCGGCGTCAGAAAAAATAGCAGATTCAGACAATCTGAGGGATGTGGAATGTCCGATCGCATTCTTTATGCCGTCGCTTGTCACGGATGAGTCGGGAACTGTAAATGTCGATTTTAAAGTTCCTCAATTTAACGGCACATGGAAATTCCAGATTATGGGTTACACTCCGGAAATGTTAGGTGGTGTCCTTGTAAAGGAAGCTGTGGCTTCCAAACCGGTGATGGCGCAGATGAATGCTCCGCGGTTTGTAAGGACCGGCGATCGCCTCTCAATCTCCGGAATGCTGTATAATAATTCAGCTGAAACTCTTGCAATTGGCGGACGACTCGAGATATTTAATCCTATTGACGGTAAGGTTATCGAACAACAGGAATTTACTGCCGAGGATGTTAAGGTTGCATCGGGACGTCCCGTTTCGATGGAATTTGTCATAGGAGATGTAACAGATTTTTTAGGAATCAGACTTTATGCCACGACCTCAGGATTTTCGGATGGCGAGCAGACGGTAATACCAGTGTATCCATCTTCTACACCTGTTATAGAATCGGAGACTTTTTATCTCGCTCCGGGTACGCAGGATTATGAAATGCAGTTGCCGGATTCTTCAAAGGGTAGGCTGACATTGCAATATTGCGACAATCCAATATGGGAGTGCGTCACGGCACTGCCGGAGCTTGATATGTCGTCATCGGCAAGCGTTCTTTCGAAGATTTCGGCATTATTCGGAAATGCAATTGGAGCCGGACTTGTAAGGGAGCATCCTGAGATTGCAGAAGCAATCCGCCTATTTTCAGATCCGGCCAATGCCGAGGATTCCACCTTGGTCTCCAATCTTGAGCGCAACGCGTCTCTTAAGGCCGTTTTGCTCGGAAACACTCCGTGGGTATTGTCAGCTAAGTCAGAAACCCTGCGAATGCAGAATTTAATTAAGTTTACTGACATTGATAAATGCCGCAAGGTTATTGAGGCCGGTGTTGATGAGCTCGGTAAGTTACAGAATGCTGACGGCGGATGGAGTTGGTGTGGCGGTAGGGAATCATCTCGTTTCATTACATCGAGAGTTTTATCGGGAATGGCGATGTTGGAAGGCATGGGCTATCTCCCACAATCGGCTCGACCTATTGCTGTGAAAGCTCTGAAATATTGCGACACATCGTGGGTAAGGGAATTACATCAATATAAAGGTAAGGCTTTTCCCTATATTTCTATGGCCGACTATCTCTATATCCGTTCTTTCTTTAAAGGCATATCTTCAGATTCGGAATTTGGCATAATGCATAATAAGGCTGTTTCTGCATTAAAGGAAGGTTGGAAAAAACTGGATATTTACGAGAAGGCGACTGCTGCCACTCTTCTTTTCAGGGAAGGCTATAAGATGGAGGCACGTACAATCCTTGAATCACTGCGGCAATTCGCTACAGTGACGAAGACCAAAGGTATGTGGTTTGACAAATTGTCCTCCTCTTTTATGGGGAAGACCAAACTGCTGACTACGGCTAAAGTGCTTGAGGCTTTTTCGGAGATTGCTCCCGGAAGCGATGACGTGAATAAACTTCGTCAATGGTTATTGATTACGCGCCAGGCTGAAAACTGGGGCGATGACCGTTCAATGGCTGAAGCTATCAACGCTATTCTTACGTCGGGTTCAAAATGGACAGATTCCGCTTCGAGAGCCCGTATATATATTGACGGTAAAGTGGTGGAAACCGATAAGGCCGCTGCCCTCACCGGCTCTTTTACATACTCTGGAGAAAATCTTAATGGAGGAAAGCTTAAAATTGAAAGAGACTCTTCTTCTCCAGCCTGGGGTGGTATCGTATCTCAATTTATTGCACCGATTGCAGATGTGAGGAGTGAAGGAGATTCGCAACTTTCAATAGAAAAAAATATTTATGCGGTTGCGGCTACAGAGGGAGGAGCGAAGGCCACTTCCGGAAAATTTAAGATGGGCGATCGTGTCCGTGTCACTCTAACAATCAGATGCGACCGAGATCTGGAATATGTTTCGGTGGTCGATTCGCGTGCGGCATGTCTTGAGCCGGTTGATCAGATATCTGAATATGCGGGCAGCGATGGAGTGTGGTATTATCGGGAAGTAAGGGATAACGCCACCAATCTATTTATCACATGGTTGCCTAAAGGCACGCATGTTGTAAGTTATGAATGTTTTATAGATCGGGAAGGCCAATATGCCTCCGGGATTGCTACAATACAATCACAATATGCTCCGACGATTTCAGCACATTCAGAAGGAAGTATTATAAAAGTGGAATAAGCGAATCAAAGGCGCACCACTGTACCCTCATTATTGAGAATTACATTGGGAAAAACTTCGAGGGCTTCTTTGCGGAAGTCCTCGTCATTTTTATATCTTGACGAATAATGACCGGTCAGTAAGGTCTTTGCTCCGGCATCGCGTGCTACTGTGGCCGCCTGTCGGGCAGTGGAGTGTCCTCTTTGGGCTGCATCGGCAAGGTGTTTTTCAAGATAAGTGGTCTCATGAAAAAGTAGATCTACAGGTCCTATTTTACCTGCTATATCCGGAATGTATGCCGTGTCGCTGATATGAGCGTATGATCGTGCCGGTGTGGGATCGGTTGTAAGCGCCTGATTCGGTATGACTGTTCCATCTTCTTTGATAAAATCGGCACCTTCTTTTATTCTTGGAATCTGTATTATCGGTACCTTATGATAGTCTATCATGTCACGCCGAATATGTCTTAATCCGGGTTTTTCCTCGAAAATAAATCCCACAGCAGGAACCCTGTGTTGAAGTGGAATGGTTCTGACCGATAGAGAAGGGGAGTCATATATTATGGCTTCTTCCGGACGAATAACGTTGAATTCAAGTTCAAACGGAAGATCGCGGGCAAAGAAATCAAGAATCCGTGTAAGGATTTTTTTACCATCTTCAAATGTATGAATTGTCATTTTTCCTCCTGCTCCTCCCAACGCTAAAGAGGATATCAAACCCGGAAGACCAAGTACATGGTCACCATGAAGATGAGTGAGAAATATGTCGGAGAGTCTCGAAAATTTGAGACGATGTTTCTGAAAAGCGTATTGCGCACCCTCTCCGCAGTCTATCATGAAAAGATTGTCACGAAAATTAACGACAGTCGAGGATGGTTGATGGCGGAGGGTAGGCTTTGCTGAGCCGCAGCCCAAGGTATGGATATCGAACGCTGGCATCGTTATTTTTTTACAAAATTATAAAATCCTGTTTCTCCACGCAATATATAAATCATAAAAAATAAGGATTGTCCGGATGAGAGTTAATAACTAATTTTGCAATATCAAAAGAGGATGACGATATGATGTATGCTAAGATAATATTAAGCGTGGTCATGATTTCGGGAGTGGCTTTGAATCTTTTTGCCGATCCAAAGCAAACCGATAATGATTCTGTATCGTTATATTCTGAACTTGAGGAGTTTAATGTTGTGGCTTTGAAGCAGGAATCGGGACTTTTCAACAAAGCTGTTTCCTCTTCGGTTATCGGTATCTCGGAGGTTGAGCAGCTTAACACTGTCGGACTCAAAGATATCTCGGATGTTGTCCCTAATTTCTATATGCCGGATTACGGTTCGCGTATCACATCATCAATATATGTGAGAGGAATCGGTGCACGTATGGATCATCCTGCCGTAGGGCTAACGATCGATAATGTTCCGGTCTTAAATAAAAACTCATACGATTTCGATATTGCCGATATTGAATCCGTGGAGATGTTGCGAGGTCCGCAGTCTACTCTTTTTGGCCGAAACACGATGGCCGGGCTAATAAATATATCCACTCTTTCTCCGATGCGGTTTCAGGGATGGCGTATCATGGCTGAGGGTGGAAGTGGTAACGATTTTCATCTTTCAGCGGGTTGGTATCATAAGAAAAACGAGAAATTCGCCACATCGTTAAATGGAATGTTCTCGTGGCTCGGTGGTTTTTTCAGAAATAATTATGACGGTAAGTTGCTTGACCATGAAAAAAGCGGTTCATTACGCTGGAAAACACTGTTCCGTCCGTCGGCTGATGTTTATATTCAGAATTCTTTCTGTGGTTCTGTTCTTCGGCAGGGGGGATATCCTTATAAATATATAGAGACGGGCGAGATTAATTATAATGATACTTGTTTCTACCGACGTTTCGGACTGACTGACGGATTGACCGTAAACTGGAAGACTCCCCATCTTTTTGTCACTTCTGTGACAACACTCCAATTTATCGATGATAATATGACGCTTGATCAGGATTTTCTTCCGTTGTCTTATTTTACACTTACCCAACGTCAGAAGGAGACAGCCGTGACAGAAGATATAGTGGTCAAAGGTTCGGCCATATCCGATAAATACCGTTGGCTCGGGGGGGTGTTCGGATTTTATCGTCATCTTGACATGAGAGCACCTGTGACATTTAAAGAAACAGGAATTGAAGAGCTTATCGTTTCCCATCGCAACGATGCCAATCCCACCTATCCGATCGTTTGGGATGACTCGATGTTCCCTCTTAATAGTGATTTTGGCATTCCTACTTATGGACTTGCAGTATATCATGAGTCTAAATTCGATCTTGACCGCTGGCATTTTTCGGCCGGCATACGTCTCGATTACGAATCATCCAAGCTTAATTATCATAGTTATTGCGACACCGGATATGAGATTTTCAAACGTGAAGCTGATGGAAAGCTTGTGCCGCAACGTCATGTTGCAATAGATATAGATGATCGGGGAAAACTATCGCGCGATTATTTTTCGTGGTTACCACGCGTCAGCGCTCTTTTTGATCTTACTGCCGACCGGAGGTGTAATCTCTATCTGACAATTTCAAAAGGATATAAATCCGGAGGTTTCAATACCCAGATGTTTAGCGATGTCCTGCAACAGCGCCTTATGAGAATTATGGGCATTGGGGCGAATTATGCTGTAGACGATATTGTCGGGTATCGTCCTGAATACAGTTGGAATTTTGAACTTGGTAGCCATGCCGATCTTTTTGAAGGCCGGCTCAGGGGTGAACTATCCTTATTTTATATTGATTGTCGCGACCAGCAGCTGACCATGTTTCCTGATGGCACAACTACGGGGCGAATCATGACCAACGCCGGTAAGACCAGAAGTATAGGAGGGGAGTTATCTCTTAACGGACGCCCCGTTCCGGCTTTGCTGCTGGAGGCCAATTATGGTTTCACAGATGCACGATTTGTTGAATTCTTTAACGGGATAAATAGTTATAAGGGAAAGATTCTGCCATACGCTCCGAGAAACACGTTTTTTTTTCGCGCTCAGTATAATCTGATTATCGGCCGCGGTTTTTTGAAAAATCTTGAATTCGATATCAATTGCAAAGGCACCGGCCGTATTTATTGGAATGAGGATAACTCGCGTTATCAGAATGTTTATTTTTTACCGGGTGCTTCAGTTACGGCATACGGTGAAAAATGGAGTTTTCAGATTTGGGGAAAGAACCTTTCCAATGCAAAGTATGATACATTCTATTTTATGTCGATGGGAAATGAATTCCTTCAGCAAGGGCGTCCGATTCAGATTGGAGCGACATTGCGTCTCTCTTTCTGAAACCTCTTTACGGACGAATGTTGATGGATATGATAATAAGAATGAATAGGAGTCGTTAATAAAAGAAATATAATATAAGATATGAAAAAATTACTGTTTTTTGCTTCAGCTGCAATAGCGCTGGTTTCTACATCATGTCAGAGTCCGGAAGATTCAACGGCCTCAACATCCTGCAGCACTTATAATTTTATAACCAAGACAGATGGGTCCGTAGTTTCAGTTTATCCATGCGTCTATAGCGTGAATTTCAACTTTACTCAAAGTACGGTTGCTCTGGCAAACGAATCGATGAATGTGGGGGGGAGTGAGACTACGACATTCGCCACCGTGAATATGCCGCTTTTCGTAGGCAGTTTCGGTTATCAGGGCGATGGCTATTGTGCAAACGGCTATTATGAGGTAATTCGTTTCAGTTCAAAGGATGCCGGTTCGACAAAGGTCGGAGCTGTAAAAGAACTAAGTGGAAGCATTAACTCTACTGCATATTATAGCACGGAATATATCCCTGAAGTTGGAAATCAGTCATTTCCGTATAACAGTAAATATCTTATCATGAAGTATAATCTCGGAGAAGATATGCTTGTGCGTACATTCTGGCCGGATGCCCTCTTCTGTGGTAAGACCGTAACTACATATACAGATAAAAACGGAGTTGCCGGAAGCTATGAGACCGAGGGAATCGGATATCGCGTGGTTCTTGACGTGTCGAAGAAAAAAGCTTCAATGGTTCTTTACAATGCAAAGTTTGCCGAGCAGTCTCCTCTAATGACGCTCGTGCTGAAAGATCTTGACCTCTCTTTCAATGCCAACGGTTATGTGATTTCCGGGACTAATGTCATTCCAAAGACTATTGAAGGTTCCGTTCTTCAGGATAATCCCTCTTTCCCGATTAACGACATAACCTTCACCGTGAGTGGAGATGATCTTACTCAGGCACAGTGTTCGTACACGGTAGCCGGACGTTTCCATGGCTCTCTTATGGATGCAAGTTATCTTGCTGAATTCAGAAAACGATAATCGAGACCATTGATTGGAAATAACTTTCCTAAAATTTTTTAGGTTATAAAGGAGACCGCGACTAATAAACTTTGTCGCGGTCTCCTTTAAATTTCAGGGTTTGCCTATTAAGATTTTATTTGTTGTTTTAAGAAAAATTAAGTATCTTTGCCGATAAGTTGTAGGCCTATGTGCTTATAAAATACTTTTTTTGAACGTAACTAACTAAATAAAAACGAGATATGAATCTATTGCTGGAGATTGGCAATGGAGCGTTGTCGATAACGGCGGTGCTTACAGGTATCGGACTCGTATTTGCGGCGTTGCTGATAGCCAAATTAATTTCTCCGAGGTCTTTTTCGGTCAAGAAATCAGAGCCATACGAATGCGGAATCCCGACTCGCGGTGAATCCATGATTCAGTTTAAGGCGGGTTATTACATTTTTGCCATTCTGTTTCTGATATTTGATGTGGAGACAGTGTTTCTTTATCCTTGGGCAGTTGTTATGCGTAATCTTGGCCCGCAAGGTATTCTCTGCATCGGTATTTTTATGTTCGTTTTAATCATGGGCCTTGCATACGCCTGGAAGAAAGGAGCTCTTAAATGGGAATAGACAAGATCAAGAGCATGACTCGCGACGACTTTAAGAATAATGATTATATCGATAAGCTTGTCGAGGAGTTGAATGCAACCGGAGCCAATGTAATGGTCGGTAAAATGGATGAACTCATCAATTGGGGTATCTCCAATTCATTATGGCCCCTTTGTTTTGGAACGAGTTGCTGCGCTATTGAATTCATGAGCCTTGGTGCGGCACGTTACGATATGGCACGTTTCGGTTTTGAAGTGGCTCGTAACTCACCTCGTCAGGCTGACTATATAATGGTGCAGGGAACGATCGTCCACAGAATGGTTCCTGCCGTGCGCCGACTATATGAACAGCTTGCCGAACCCAAATATGTGATTGCTTGTGGCGGTTGTGCCGTATCGGGCGGTCCGTTCAAGAATTCATATTGTGTTTTGCCCGGAATTGATAAGATTCTTCCGGTGGATGTCTATATTCCGGGTTGTCCTCCGCGTCCCGAAGCTATGTTCTATGGCCTTATGCAGCTCCAACGCAAGATTAAGGTGCAGAAGTTCTTCGGCGGCACAAACCGAAAGGAGAAAATTGAGGAATTTTTTGCCGAGCATCCCGAAGAACGTGGCGAGATAGGATAAATCTTTTTCCTGACTTATAACAGAAGAGACAAAAATGAGTGATATAAAAGAAGCAATCACCAGAATCTGCCCGCAGGCCACTTTTGAAGATGGAGAGTGTCTGCTCGTGAATGTCCCCGAGAAGGACTGGCATACGGTTGCAAAACATCTTAAGGAAGATCCTGAACTTAAATTCGATGTTCTTACCGCTGTGGTGGGAATGGATTGGAAAGATAGTGTGGGAGTAATTTATTATCTCACCTCTACTTCTCACGACTGGAAGGTTATATCCGTAAAAGTTGTGGCTGCTGATAGGGAGGATGCTTATATTCACAGCGTAAGCGACCTTTGGGCTGTTGCCAATTTTCAGGAGAGAGAGGTTTACGATATGTTCGGAATCAAATTTATTGATCACCCCGACATGCGTCGGTTCTTCCTTCGTAACGATTGGGTAGGACACCCGCTTCGTAAGGATTATGACGCTAATCCCGATCTTAATCCGGTTAGAATGGACGATGAGATTAATGAAGATGACTCCCGTATATATGTTGAGGATGAAAATGGCAAAGTCATTGAAAAACCATGCAAAGTTTTTGGTGAAGATGATTATGTTGTCAATATCGGTCCGCAGCATCCTTCTACTCATGGCGTAATGCGTTTCCGTACGTCTATCGATGGTGAGGTGGTAAAGAAAGTGGATGTCGTTTCCGGATATATTCATCGCGGAATTGAAAAACTTTGCGAAGGCCTTACATATCCTCAGATTCTTCATTTCACCGACCGTATGGATTATATGTCGGCAATGCAGAATCGTCATTGTCTTTGCATGTGTATTGAAAAGGCTCTCGGTATTGAGGTGCCGCGTCGTGCGCAGGTTATACGCGTTATGATGGATGAGCTGATGCGTATCTCCAGCCATCTCCTTTCATTCGGATGTACGGCTATGGACCTCGGAGCGACTACAGCATTCTTCTATGGTTTCCGTGAACGCGAGATGGTTCTTGATATTTTCGAGAAAACCTGTGGAGCGCGTATGTCGATGAATTATAACGTTATCGGTGGCCTGATTGCTGATATCCATCCTGATTTCGTGAAGGATGTGAAGCATCTTATTGAAATCATGCCTGATCGTCTCAAGGAATATCATAAAGTGTTCAGCGGTAACCTTATTGCCAAGAATCGCCTTGTAGGGGTAGGTATTCTTAAGAAAGAAGATGCCATCAACTATGATATCACGGGTCCCAGCGGACGTGGTTCCAACTGGAGTTGCGATTGCCGAAAGAAACATCCTTATTCAATCTATTCAGAACTTGATTTTGAGGAAGTGCTTCTGGATGGTTGCGACTCTTACTCTCGCTATATGGTGAGAATGAAAGAAATCGAGCAGAGTTGCAAGATACTTGCTCAGCTGGTTGATTACATTCCTGAGGGAGATATCCGTGCACAGGTTCCGAAGATTATTAAATTGCCGGCAGGCCGATGGTATCAGCAGGTAGAGGCCAGTCGCGGAACATTCGGCGTGTATATCGAATCGACCGGTGAGAAGAATCCTTATCGTGTCCACTTCCAGAGCCCCTGCTTCAATCTTGTAGGAGTAATGGATCTCTGTTGCCGTGGATTCATGATTGCCGACCTTATTACTATCGGCGCGGCACTTGACTTTGTGATTCCGGATATTGACCGGTAATTTAGTAGAATAATAAAAGAATATAATCCCAAAAGCTAAACAACGATATGTTTAATTTCGGAACGTGGACATCAGCCTTCAATTCATGGCTTCTCGGGCTTGGAACTCCCGATTGGCTCACTATATTGATTGAATGTGTTATCATTGCGGTATTGGTGCTCCTCACATATACAGTTCTCGCTCTTTTCTACATTCTTTATGAGAGAAAGCTTTGCGCTTGGTTCCAATGTCGCCTTGGCCCGATGCGTGTCGGAAAATGGGGCTTGCTTCAGGTCTTTGCAGATATGTTCAAGATTCTTATCAAAGAGCTTATCTCGTTAAAAGGCACTGACCGTTTCCTTTTTAAGCTTGCTCCGTATATCATTATAACCTCTTCGGTGGTGATGCTTGCTTGTCTCCCTTGGGGTAGAGGTCTGCAGATAATTGACTGGAATATCGGTATCTTCTTTATTCTTGCGGTATCTTCTGTCGGAGTTCTCGGTATCCTTCTTGCAGGATGGGCAAGTAACAATAAGTATACTCTCATCGGTGCGATGCGAAGTGGCGCACAGATGATTAGTTATGAAATCTCCCTGGGTCTTGCTTTGATCACGATAGTGGTTTTCGCCGGCACAATGAATATCAATGAACTCGTAATGCAGCAGGAATCAGCCTGGTTTATCTTCCGCGGGCACATCCCGGCCATTATTGCATTTGTGATTTATGTTATTGCGGCTACAGCAGAAACCAATCGTGGTCCCTTCGACCTTCCGGAGGCAGAGCACGAGCTTACTGCCGGATATCATACGGAGTATTCCGGAATACATTTCGGTTTCTTCTACCTTGCCGAATATCTCAATCTTTTTATTGTTTCCGGTATTGCCACTCTGATGTTCCTCGGAGGCTGGATGCCTTTCCATATTCCGGGTTGGGATGGTTTTAATAATGTAATGAACTGGATTCCTTCGATTGTATGGTTCATTGGTAAATCATTCTTTATATCATATATCATAATCTGGTTTAAATGGACATTCCCGCGTGTACGTATCGACCAGATGCTTGCTTTCGAATGGAAATATCTCATGCCTTTCTCATTGGCCAACCTTCTTCTTATGACAGTGTTTGTGGCTTTAGGATGGCATTTCTAAAAATTAATAATATAATACGACAGATATAATTATGAGCGCAAATTATGGTACTGTGACCCAGGTGATCGGTCCGGTTATAGACGTCTCTTTCGAGGGGGGTAAAGAAAATATCCCGCCGATCTACACTGCATTGAAAGTGGAGCGCGATAATGGAGAGGAGTTGATACTTGAAGTTGAACAGCATATCGGCGAGGATATCGTAAGATGTGTTGCAATGGAAAGTACTGACGGTGTCCGTCGCGGTGTTAAGGTTCTTAACCTTGACCGCCCGATCTCTGTCCCCACCGGTAATCAGGTTAAAGGACGCCTTCTCAACGTAATCGGTGAACCCATCGATATGCTCGGACAGTTGAATCGTGATGATCTTCGCCCGATTCATCAGCCGGCACCCGCTTTCGACGATCTTGCAATCTCGCAGGAGGTGCTTTATACCGGTATTAAGGTTATCGATTTGCTTGAACCTTATTCAAAGGGTGGTAAAATCGGTCTTTTCGGTGGTGCCGGTGTAGGCAAGACAGTGCTTATCATGGAGCTCATCAATAATATTGCCAAGGGACATAACGGTTTCTCGGTTTTCACCGGTGTGGGAGAACGTACCAGAGAGGGTAACGACCTGCTTCGTGAGATGATCGAGAGCGGTGTTATCAAATATGGTGAGAAGTTTGAAGAGGGAATGAAGAAAGGGGAGTGGAACCTTTCTGATGTTGATCTTGAAAAGGTTAATCAGTCACAATCCACTCTTGTGTTCGGACAGATGAACGAACCCCCGGGTGCACGTCTTCGTGTTGCTCTTTCCGGCCTGACAGTTGCTGAGCAATTCCGCGATAGTGAAGGTGGCGGTAAGGAGGTTCTTCTCTTTATCGATAATATCTTCCGTTTC
>CAZOPN010000026.1:0-30574 GCA_964581685.1 uncultured Sangeribacter sp.
TCGGCTCAATCTGAGCCTTACGCAGGATTGAAGCAGATTAACGCAGATTTTTTCCTTAACCGAGTTGTAGTAAATTCTGGTTTGTGTCGAGGATATGGAACGGCGATCTCCCGATCGCCGAGAGAGCATAATCCCAAAATTTATTATAGGAAATAGGCCTTTTTGCTTTTTTATGGCGATCGGGAGATCGCCGTTCCATACCGTGCCTAAGAAAGCATCGACGGCTTATCTCAGCCGGCGATCGGGAGATCGCCGTTCCATATCATGCCTAAGAAAGTATCGACGGCTTTCCTTGGGTATCGACTTTGTAACGCTTTAAAGTTCGAATAGAGCTGTTTCCATCGTTGTCAAGTCGATGGTAAAGATTTTATTATAAAGCATATCGCCGATTCCGGTAGCAAACTTTAATGCTTCTGATGCTTCGACTGAAGCAATCACTCCGGCTGTCGGACCCACAACTCCTGTCATGGAGCAGGGGAGAATGCCATTTTCGTCCGTTTCTTCAATATCAAAAACTTCAGTGTATTTTATGCAACCCGGTTGCCACGACATTATCTGTCCGCGAAATCCCGATACTCCACCGATAGTGCAAGGCTTATTCAGATCGCTGCATATATCACTTATCATTTTTTTGGAATATGCGTTATCAGTGGCATCTATGATAAAATCATAATCGGCGAGGATCTCCTTACCGTTTCGTGGATTGATTAGAAGGGGATAAGGAATTATTTTTACCTCAGGATTTAACCCCTTGATTCTATTAACAAGAATTTCGAGTTTCGGCTTTCCGGCATCTTCGGTCCGATAAAACAATTGACGTTGAAGATTGGAAATATCTACAGTATCAAAGTCTGCAAGTCCGATTGTTCCAATTCCGGAAGCTGCGAGATACATAGCGCATAGCGACCCAAGAGCACCACAGCCGACTATAAAGACAGAAGAATTCTTGATTTTATCAATTCCGGCAGAGCCGATATTTTCAACAGCTATCAGCCGTGAGTATCTTTGATTGTCCATTTCCTATTAAATTTATCTCAGGTAATAAGCCCTTACTTCTCCAATGGGGAGCTTCCCAACAAGATATAGCGGAATATGTCGGGAATCAGTGGAGATCCAGGTATCAATATCGTCACTTGATTTCTTTTTTCCTTCAGTTGTAAAATTGAATTTAATATGATAAGCTTCGCGCGTTGTTTTATCCCGGAGTTTAATTTTCTCCTTGCCAAGAGATCTAATTGTGATTGTTTCAGCCTTCGAGCCGGAAAAAACAGTTGCTTTAAATACCGTTCCTTTTGAGAGAGCCTCATAATTTATTGTACGAAGATAATAAAATACCGAAAGCATATCATAAACCGGTCCGTTTGCATGAAGTGTTTTTTCACTTTTGGAAATGACCCCTTTTTTATCACGATATCTACTGCACCGGCCTGTTACGGTAGAGCCTGTGTATGAATACGTAATATCATCACGTCCATATTTACCGTTTTCATGTGAGATCTTGGAATATGAGAGCACTTTCATATCTTCTTTTCGGAGAGAGCCGAGCAGAGTGTCGCGAACCTCATAAAATTTATCTGCCCAGGGCTTTGTGCGCGCATAAAGCGCAAGACTGTACCGGCCGTTTTGATTTCTAAGATTCAAGGTCGCTTCTCCTGCATCCTTATGTATCAGGCCCCATTTATATGAAATCACATAATGAAGCTGTTCATCAGAAAATTCGCTTCCCTTTGCCGGACGGGCAGAGAGTAGAATCAAGGAGAAAACGGTTAAAATGATATATTTATTTATTTTCATAATCCGGATTAATTGGAATACTCACTTAACAAGCTAAAGGTCGAGTCAAAATTAAATTTGCCACGACCTCTATAAATAGTGAGATAATAAGTTAAGGTTTCGGTCCGGATGTGACGGATCACATATATTTTGTCAGCTCTGTTTCCAGAACCTCTCCCGGCATAGCTCCCGATTGTCTCCATTTCATTTCTCCGTTCTGGAAAATCATGAAAGTCGGGACTGATCTTACATTGTAGAGAGCTGCAAGCTGTTCATTTTTGTCAATATCGATCTTGATGATTCTTGCTTTCTCTCCTATTTTTTCGTGTAGTTCTTCAAGCACCGGATGCATCATTTTACAAGGGCCGCACCATGTTGCAAAGAAGTCTACCAACACCGGTTTTTCTGATTTTATGATATCTTCAAATTTTTCCATAATATTAAATTGATTAATTATTTTATTTACTTTATTATTATAACATCCGAACATGAATAAAGTTGAGTCAAACAAAACTTTGTTTAACTCAACTTTAGGCCCCATTTTTTATAAGATGGGGCCTTATTCAGATCTTTAAGGCCATTAAGGATCTTTGGGATATTATTTCTTCATTATTTTTCGGGTTGTGCCGTCAGTATAACGGATAATGTAAAGTCCTTCTCCTGCTCTATCAGGATCTATATTCAAACCGTCGATGGTATAATAGCCCTCCACACGACGCTCTGTATCAGAGGCCGGAATTTCTACAACGCCTGAGGTATCCTCCACTTTAAAACTGTTTGCATTAAGAATGTCGTAATCCTTGCAGTTCAGGCTGTTGATATCAGTGCCCGCTTTAGTTATGAACGCAATAAGGCTCATATTTCCCGGAGTCCAGTCAGCAGGTATAATTTTTTTGAGATCAACGCTATATTTATCATCCGAAATATCGATTTTGTCTCCAAGAGGTGCTGTGGCAAATCCGCGCAGAACATTGGAATGCTCATAATTCTTCTCATCTTTTTCTCTACCGAGAGGGGAAAGAATCTTCTGGGAGCCGATCACGCCATCTTCCGTAAGCATGACAGTTAGTGCCAGATCTCCATATATGGCTTTTGCCTCAGGGAGGACATCTCCTTCCACATGAATTGTAAGCTCACGGTTATCAGAATTATACGTACCGCTAACATCTATTCCTGCAAAGCAAGGATTATAATAATCCTGCAAAACAATCTCTGTCAGAATCTCAGCCAGCATATTTTCCGGAAGCATATTATAATAATCATTGAAATCGTATGCAATGTGTGCTTCTCCGGGGAAATATGCGCGGTTCACGGTAAATGAAGGAACGGTATAAGCATAAAGATTATGCAGATAATTGGCCTCATTTACGGCAAGAGATGTTGAAGGCTCATGCACTTGTGTCACGCAGAATACATCTCCTGCCGATTCTCTCACAAGAGGAATCAGTTTGTTGATATAATATGAGTTGAGAAGATTCTGCGACGTATAGACTTCGAGATATACTTTATCACGTTTAAGGGTATTTTCGTAAATGGCATACGTCACTGTCTGTCCGCTTTGATCTGTTACAGGAAGGTTTTCTCCGTCAGCTTTTGCCACGAATACATTTAGCGTATGTGCTCCCGTAGCTATATCGGCAGATAGAGGAAGGTTATATTGCCAATCGAAAGTCTCACCGGGCAATAGATTCGCATCCACATCTACATATATCGGTTCTTGGTTATCACTACGGATTCCCATTGTGAAATTCTTAACCGCTGATTTACCCACATTCCTTACAATCGTATACATTTCCACGGTCTCGCCCTTCTTCTTATATTTGAATCCGGTGTCGAGATATGAAATCTGCATGTTGTAGGTTGGAAGGTTAGTCACATCAACAATAAGTTGGACACAGAGTTTTCCAACCCCGGTCACGGGATAAAGCTGATTATTGCGATAAAGAAGGAATGAATCGGATGTATCATAACCTACCGAAGAAATTCCTCCCTTTTCGGCGTCAAGCATATCTTGTGTTTCAACATAATCGAAGCCGAAAAAGAGCGTATCCTCACCGGTAATTTCATATCCTTCTCCATTAAAGAAGATGTTGTTCCAGCCCTCATAAAGTTTCTGACGCTGGGAGAATATTTCTTCTAATTCATTATCTGAGTTCACAGAATTCACAAACACGCGTGTACGCCCGAGATCTACTGCTGCATTGAGTCGCACCCCCACAACTTTACATGTCTTGTAGAATGAAAGACTTGCCGGGTCGAGCAGGGCTCCGACGGTATATGTTCCCGGAGTTCCGAAAACAGCGCCTGATATATCCACATTATCCGTGACCGTATAGCCAACAAGCTGTTGATTGGCACTTAGTCCGTTGTCGGCTGCGCCGGCACTGAAACCTGTCAGCGCCGCCGCAGCTGCAAAAAGTGAAATTATAAATTTTCTCATATTTATCTTATTACTTTACGTGTCCCTTTGGAATCACGGATTATAAAGATACCTTTATCTCCAACCTTGTTGAGGCGATTCCCGAAAAGATCATAAATTTCTTCGTTATTGGCATTGCCGACAACAATCTCCTCAACACCGGAGGTAACGTTAAATTCATACTCGATAGTTTTCGAACGTGCGCTCTTATAAACAGCACAAATTCCTACGGTATGTTTCCCGGCGCTGACATCCTTAAGGGTGAAGACAGGTGTTTCTGCTTCTCCTACGAGAGTCTTGTCAAGATAGATCTCAAATTTAACGATATTGCCGTAGTCGATAGTTTCTCCTTCTCCATCTTCCGGCCCGATCACCACATCATCAATCTGCGCCAGGAACGCATCGTATGAGATATAGTGAATAGCGAGTCTCACCTCCTTGCCTTCATATTGATTTAAAGGAATATTATAGAGACTCCAGCTTTCAGAAGTGAGAGTTCCGGTCTGTGCAAGAACATCGAATTCAGTCGGATTTTCAATATCTTCCGATACGCAGAATTCAAGCTGTTCCGGATACAATGATGTATATCCTTTAGCCTTCACCTGGAAATAGTAGCCGGGGCGCACCTCTACCGCGGGAGAGATTAGCCATTTGTCGGCCTTTGCCATCTGAGGAGAGAAGAAGATTATGCTCTTGTCGCCCGTCGCGGCGGCAATGGCCGGATCTGTGGGAAGCATGGCCGGGGTAGTTTTCCATGGATTGAACACCATAGGAGCCACCGGTGCAGGATTGGTTGCGGAACCCGATCCGGGGAATGTAACTACATTACTTGTACTTCCCAGACCGATAGGATAAACAGGTTGTTTATCGCCATCGATTGTTGTCCATCCGCCGAAGCTTCCTGTTGCGAAATCTTCATAGTCTTCGAAACTGTCGGAGAATAGAAGTTGCTGATTCCATTTCACGATTATTCCGGCCTCATCCTCTTTAGTCGTAATATTCGTGGGATCAATCACGTTGTCCGAGAGTTCGATATTGAGTGTAAAATCTTCCTTAATCTCAAATTCGCGGTCGTAGGCAATATATGCACCCTCATCAATATGTACGGAATATGTTCCACATGGAAGGAAACCAACAGTAGTCTCTCCTTGCTGTGTAAGAAGATCGTATGAGTTTGCCGAAGCCATATCCACAAATCCAACCTTGATTACGTCGGGAATAAGTTTGCTGTCGGCTGTAACTTTAATTGTAACTTTAGCGCAGTCAGGGGCTGCTATTGTTGTGTTAAGATTAGTCACATCGCTCTTTCCCGCTCTGTAGACAGCTTCAACTCCGAATGTATGTTCGCCTGAAGCCATATCGTCGAAAACGTAGGAGTATCCGTCGGTTTCACCACTCTTCACTCCGTCAAGGTAAATATTGAAAGTCTCGTAAGGGTTGGCAGGGGAGCGGCGGATGCGACGTGCCTTTTCCTTAACCGCATTCTCCTCTGAGGGGCGTCCGACATATACATCATCGATCATAAGCATGAAGGAACGGAATCGGTTATAGTCACTTATATAACGGATTGCAAATTTGATCTTCTTTCCCTCGTAGGCTGAAAGATCATACGTCATATTTTTCCAACCTTTATAATCAACGGTTTCATAGTTTCCTTTGTCGATTCTTATAAAGTCTTCAACGTCGGGATTATCCGTTTTTTCAGTTACGTAGACCATGAAACGCTCATCAAATTGATCTGCGGCCTTAGCCATGAAACTAAGAATATTGCCCGTTCCGGGAGTGATTTCGGGCGAAATGAGCCAGTCATCGTTTGCAGCTCCCGATTCAGTACGTGTAAAGCCAACATACTGCTGACCATCGTATGGACGAAGCACCTGGTAGTCATACCACCATGTCGGCACGACCGTGAGCGGATTAATAATCTGGGCATACTGGAGCACACCTCTGTTGGGATAGCTCCCGACAAGAGCAGCCGCGGCCTCCAAGTCGGCATCGATACCGCTCCATTCACCGAAAGAAATCGAAAACGGGTCGTAGCTCTCAAAATCATCAAAAAAAGCAGGAGCTTCAGTGTTCCATGTCAATGTCACTTTTTGTTTGCCCGTGAAAATATCATGTTCGGCAGTTGTGGTCAGCGCAAAAGGATTCCTTGTCTGCTCCTCAAGATCGAGAGTTATAGCAATAGGATCCGTTCCGGTTACGCTGAAAGATTTTGTGCAGGGTAGGAAGCCTTCTCTTATCACAGTGGCTTCATGATTCCCCTCATATACTTTTATGGAGGCGTTGCCTTCGGCATCCAGCTTCGTATCGCCATATCCAACCTGAAAATCAGTTTGGGTTACAGATACGATCTGACCGGCAAGATTATCTCCGGCCACACTGTTTACGTGGATAGAGAGAACGGTCTCCGCTTTCTGTGCTAAAGAGGGGATAGCCGCTGCCGTAAGTGCCATTACCGTAAGATAACGTAACGTTTTTTTCATATTCTGAAAATGTTGTTAAAGATGAATTGTGTTCTGCCTGTTTTAAATCCCTTTCTCATTACAGGAGAGAGCTGTAAAAAAGATTGATTGCCCGGAGGCCCGGACTTTCCGAGCCGACCGGGCAATCATTATTCAGAAAGGTCTATTATTTTGCTATTCTGAAAGATCTGCTGTTATCACCATCTTTTACCTTGACGATGTAGAGACCTTTCTCGAGGACGGCGAGTACGCCGCTTCCCATGCCTTTAGCTACAAGAACACCGCTGAATGAATAAACCTCAACTTCTGCATTATCTGCAATTGCAGCTTCGATAGACTCGATGCCGGATGAATCACGGTCAAAACCGCTGAATCGGAAGTCATCGAAGAATGCGACGTTGGAAGGCTCAGCTGTGGTGTGCTGGAGGGCAACGTAGATAGGTTTGCCGGCATATTCAGAGAGGTCCACTTCATAGTGATGCCATTCATCGCCGTTAAGGAAAGGCATCTCCGTTTTACGCATAACGGGAGTGAAGTCGGATGTATTTGTGTTTCCTGTGGTGCTCACAAGCACGGTTACACTATGTTTTCCGGAAGGAAGAACGCTGTTCAATGTCTCAAGATTGCGGGCGTAGAAATCGAACGTTGAAGCTTTTGAAGCCACCATCTGCTTGGAGATAATCCAGTTGTCGGCCGCTGCGTTAGCGGGAGAAGCTCCTACAAGCGCGTGCATGCCGGATACGGGAGCCATCATGCCGTACATACCGTTCTCTTTGCTGTCGTTCTCAACGCTGAATGCACACTTGGTACCTCCGGCGGTATAGTGTACCCAGTAAGATCCGAATTCATAGTTGGCTGATTTGTCTACATCGATCATGGTGAATTCCTTTTCCCAGTCGAGATCAAGATCGTTGGGTTCGAATGAGAAGTAGTAAGTATCTTTTGCAAGAGCCTCGCCCTCTACGGGAAGTTCAAGTTTGAAACCACTTTCAAATTCGACTGTCAGCTGATCAGATACCATAGCATTAGTGGTTTGTGCATCAAACTGAATGCTGAACTGAAGAGATCCGTCTACAGGAACAATATCGCCACTCTTGATGGATGTTGAGAAATTGGAATTCTCAAAGGTTGCCGATTTAACCTGAAGAGGTTCCGTGCCGTTATTCAGGAGAGAGAAAATTTCTCCGGAGTTTGTAGCCTTATTGAAATTAACTTTACCTGCATTCCAACCTGATTTGTTGAAATAAGCATCCTGATCCTTGTTCACGCCGATAACAACGTGAGTGATTGTCGCACCGCTATCATTGCCGCTATAGCTATTGTGAACCCAACGGAACTGAACGGTCTTGCCGGCATAGTCGGCGAGATCGACTTTCTCGTTAATCCAATATTTATGGTCATTGTCATCGAAAGGATTTGTTGAGAGGTAAGAAAGCTGTTTCCATTCATTATCTGCGAAAATCTCGAAAACTACATCGCCGAGACCATTGTTTGGCTCGACATTTTCTTTCTTCACTGTTCCTGTGGGATCTACAACGAGGTCACTTGGATGCGAATCACCCCAGATGAATGAAATAGACATCGGAAGATCTTCGGGAAGGTTGAATTCGGGAGAGTTGATGGCATTGCTTACGCCCTTGTTAAGCCACATAGTGTAGAGTGAGCCGTAGGTCTTGCCGTCGTTTACGTATGGGAAGATTTCATTAATTCCCCAGGTGCGTCCATATTGGTCGTTAGATGGAGTATTGTTCCATCCGGTGGGAATTCCTTTGCCGGTGAAGTTCTCTTCGTAAGGATAAGTTGAGACAGTGGCGTCTTTCTGAGTTGTGAAGCGCCAGGTCTGGGCTGTTGTGCAGTCTCCCTTGTCATTGTAAGGTACAATCTTCCAACGATAGGAAGTTTCATAGTTTAGAACGGGGAGTGTATAAGTGAGTGCATCTTTAAGATCGAGACCGTCGATAACATCGTTAGCGCTCGTAGTGCCAAGATAGAGTTTATATCCGGTTGCGAACTGAGCGGGAGTCCATTCAAGTTTTACATCGCGGGGATAAATTTCAGTAGCCTGATTGGCAGGAGCTACAATAGAAGAACGCATCGGAACTCCATCCATGCCGTAAACGTTCGGAAGAACGACGCGGTCAAGATAGAATGTTGAGTGGGGGAGTGCTCCCTCGTCGTCCGATTCAACCAGCGGATACATCCAGCGGATATAGCTGTTGTCATCGCCGAGGCCGAGATCGACAGAAACTGTCTGGACAGTGTTGAGTTCTTTTCCTTCGGAAGTCCATTTGGTTACCCAGTTATCGCCGCCGTCGGTCGAAACCTGAAGTTCAACATCATAATAAGGCAATTCTTCCTCTTCATCGGCAAAATAGTTAAGGTAGGTGAAAGTAACTGTTCCGCCGTCAAGCAGGTCGAGACGTGGTGAACGGAGTGTGCATACGCCGAATCCGCCGCCGCAATAAGCACTGTAATCGCCTTCAAGCGAAGTGGTGGATGAGCTCCAGCCGTTGTTCACCCAACCGGCAGGCGGGAAATATGTTTCGAATGTTTCGAGCATTGATCCTCCGGGCACAAACTGCTTGCGAGCTGTGAGGGCAATTGTAACATCGCCACCTGTAGTGTGAAGCACGGCATTGCCCTGAGCTGCAGAAGTCATGGATGCAGTGTAGCCGAGACGGAAATCAACATATTTGTATTTGTCAAGATCTACGGTGGAGGGATCAATGGTAATCGTTACGCCTTCCGGGAGATCAACGCCGGTGATCTTCAGACCATCCTTACCTGTGTTGGAAAGGGTGATTACATCTGTATATTTTTTCTCACCGATATAGAGCGTTCCGTAGTCGTATCTGTCGAGAGTGACAGAAGCCTGCGGTCCGACGGCCGGAGTGAATTTCTTAACGGAGATATCGTCAAGCCAAACAATGTTTGCCGTTGGCGCATACATCTTATATACGAAAGCGAGTTTAACTTTCTCACCCTTGAAATCAGAGAGATCAACCTTTGCCGTGTAAGGACTCCAGTTGTCGATAGGGTAAGCCTGAATTCCGCTTTCACGAAGCATCTTTTCATTCTGGATGCTGAAAATTGTTTCAGCTCCGCTAACATTGTCGTCAGTAATAACGCGAACCTGAAGATCGTATTTTGTACGCTCTTTGTTGTTCATCGGGCTCACACGGAATGTGAACTGGAGCTGATAAGTGTCATTGAGATCAAGTTCCGGTGAGATAAGCATCTCTTCGCGTGGTCCAAGACCATCTTCTGCCGATTCAACCATAGGAGAATCGACACTGGCGCAGCAGTTTCCGGAGATTGTTGCTCCGGCTTCGCTTTCTGCGTTAGCATAGTAGTTGTTCCAATTGTAACTGGTGTTAGTTCCTTTGTAGCCGTTGATAACGGTCCATCCCTGACCGGCAGCTACTGGAGTTGGACTTGATCCGGTGTTACCCGTCTCAAAGTCTTCTGTCAATATCGTCTGGGCGTTCAACGCTCCAAATGATAACAGAGCTAAGGATGTTAATAAAAATTTCTTCATTTGCTATAAGTGTTAAGAAGACTGATTCAACTTTAGTAATTTTTGAGGTTAGACAATTAAGAAAAAATCAATATTAATTTAAATATCTGCGGCCCGGCGGATTCCGGACCGCAGATTTATCGGAGCACCCTCAGATGAGGGTAGGAGCGTTAGCGAATACGAACCGCTTTACCGTTGATGATGTAGATACCCTTTTCAGGATTCTTGACGCGTACACCATCGATAGTGTAGATTACGTCTTCTCCATCTTTCTCAATTTCGATCTCTTCAACATCAACTGTAAGAGCCTTGTCGGTAGTGAAGTTTACGGAAGTAACGCCGTTCTTAGCTTTCAGGTAAGCACTGTAAGCCGGAACAACAGCTGCTGCACGCATGCCGTAAGTAGTAGCCGGGTTCACGAAATTGCTTTCGTTAAGCATGAACATACCGTCGGTAGCCGGAGTAGCTTCTGCTGTTGAGATGAAGTCTACATCTGTACCGGTCTTGCTTGAGAGTTCGGCAACAGCAGCTTTGCTCTTGAAGAGGACAGGTTTGGAAGCTTCTTCGAGATAAACGAGATAAGGAACGCCGGCTTCCATTGCGCCGCCTTCAACTTCCGTGAATTTAGCGTTAGCTACAGATCCGGTTGTTTCATCACCGCTGAATTCGAATATCGAAGCAGTTTCACCGAAGATATCCTTAACTTCCTGAGAATCGAGATCGATCGGGAGCGTTACTGCTACGAGACCCGGTTCGTAGGCTTTCTCAAACTTCACGACAGCGTTTCCTGCTGAAGCATTGTGAGCCGAAGCGTCGCTGATTGTGATAACCTGAAGAAGTTCGAAAGATTCAGTCTGAGAACCATCGGCAAATTCGATACCGTCGATATAAGCCTCACGTTCACCATCAGTAGCGAGAGCATCGTAAGTACGACGAGTCTGAATAACGTTGATAGAATAAGCACCCTCAGCATCGGTTGTGCCCTCATACTGGATGTTATCGCCATCATTACTTATCAGAGTTACGGTAGCGTCAGCTACAGCGTTACCCTCACCGTCCACAACAGTACCGGAGAATATGGTAGGTTCTTGCTCTAAACCGAGATATAGTACGGGGAGAGTCTTTGAAGACCATGAACTATTGAAATTCTCTCTTCCATTAGTGCCATCTTGCTGATGTTGGAAAATATTTGAAGAGGTTGTTGATTTCTCAAAATTAAATGAACCGCTTCCTGCATCACTCGTTGCATAAGAACGAACTACAATTTTTAATGACTTGTTGGCAACATATTCTACAGGTGAGTTAAATTGACAGACAAGTAGGTCTTCATAGTTAGAGTCAGTTCCGACTTTCGGCCAACTGAATTCAACATCATCAATAAGAGCTTCCATACCCTCAGTGTTATAATAGTGTTGATCTTCAGGTTTTGTAAGTGTTGTTTCATCAACCCACTCTATAAATACACCAACCTCAGATGTGAAAGTTTTTGTGCTATAACCTTTGAATGTTATACCGGTTATTTTTGTTCCTGCTTCCAAGTTCAACATCTCCGGAGTATAGAGCATAATACTTTCACTCTTCTTATAATAGAGATTTACAGGGCAACCTGAGTCTTTACCATTACTTTCGCCAACTTTATGCTCAGAGGATAAAATCTCTTCTGCAAAGGTTGCTTCAACAATATCGGTGGATAATACATAATTACCGGAAATCAGTTCGATGTAAATCGGGAACGTCCCGGCTTTAGGCGAATGGAACGGAATAGAGATCTCTGTTAATTTCTCTCTATCTCCGGCAGATGAAGATGTGCTGAGTTTCGGTACCATCGGCAGAGCCGGTGTATCCTCTATCTCTATTAAATCATCGCCAATATGAGCCAATATCTTATAAGATCCGGCTTCTTCATCATGAATACCGATATTTCTTAATTTCAGAGTAGCGGATGTAGTTGCGTTCTGAACTCCAACAGTAGGAATTGTATAAGAGTCAAGAATGATTTCATGTTCTACAGGCACAACCTCAAGACCATAAATCTCATCAATATTGAGACTGTTGCACATATCAAAGCCTAAGTAGTATTCACCAGCGTTTTCGATTGTTGCGACAAACGTCTTGTAGTCGGTAGTAGCAAGAGTTTCTTCTTCAGTGCTTTTCCCACTTACATTAATTATCTGAATTCTTTCATCCTCATTATTCAAGCCTTCGCGGGTAGCCGCAGCATAGACTGTCACTTCACCGTAAGAATTAGAACTACCCAGTTTGGCATCAAAAGTGAATTCATCACCGGCAGCAGCTCTCAACTTCGGAGTAATGAACATCTTTTCAGTCTGAGCCTTACCGCCTGTGTAATAAATGTACCCATTAGGAGTAGATACAGTTCCACCGATCAGAGCGGCATTTTTCTCAAGCAATGAGCCGGCCGGATAAGCATTGGGCTTAGCTGCATTGTAATCGAAGTTTGCATAGAACTTGCTCGGATCGAGAAGAGTTCCTGAGAGACCGGTCTCAAAGCTCTCGTCATCACCATCGGCATTAACGTAAGTTATCACCATCTTGCCGGTATAGAGTCCCGGTGTCTCTGCCGAGAAAGTGATGTCGAGGTGCTGGAGCTTCTTGGCGGGTACGACAGCATTATTAATGTTAGCGCTGAATCCTTCGGGAAGAGTGATAGATTTAACTGTTAGGGGAGCTGTACCAAAGTTGAAAATATCAAAATTCTGAACCAGATTCAATTCATTTACTTTTCCGAAGCTGATATCAGAAGTGTAGTCGTATGGTTTATATCTTGGATTATAATTGTCCGGATCATTTTGTGCTTTAATGAATGAGAATTCGGGATCATTTGTAATCTTGATAGGTAAACTTCCGGATACAACTTTCACTCCATCTGTGAATTCCATCTCAATATGTCCCTGATAGGTTACAGTCGTTTCTGTCTCAGGTGTATAAGTGAAAGTGAATTTCTTAGATACGTATGGACTTGCAGGAAGATTAAGTGACTCTTCAGTTGCCACTACCTCATTGTTTACAATATATTTGATTGTATAGTTCTCTGCTGATTCTCCTTTAACCGGAATAATCTCAATTTCTGCAGTTGCTTCCTTACCTGTCTGTACTGTTTCTGACTGGGTAAATTTCTTGATATAAATGTCGTGAGCAACCTCAACTTGCTGAGGAGCGACAATATTATCAAGCTTCATACCGTAGATTGCAAATGCAATGTAATATTCACCTGCTCCGTCAAATGAAATCTCCTGAGAATGATAATTATTATCTGAAAGATCTGAACTTAGATAAGTAGCGATCGGTTCACCCCAGTTAAGACGGTCCGTTGATTTATAAACCTTTATATCATTTCCCGTAGCATTCTTATATCTTGCGATATCAAAACTAATTTTATCTCCGGCTTTAATATCAAGTTTAGGAGTGATAAACTTGTTGTCGCTATCCTTATTACTTGAATATCCTTCTGTTTTTAGCCAGATGTTGTACTTCCCGGCACTATATTGATAATCTGTGCCGACTGCACTTTCCATAACGCAGCCATCAGGATAAATTGCCGTACTTGAAGTATTATCAAAATCAGCATACCATGAGTTCGCATTTACAACTGTACCTGACAAGGGATTTGTATGCGTAGTTTCTTTATCATCTTTATCAAGATAAACAATTTTGAATGTTCCTGATTTGGAACCTGTTGAAGATGCAGGTAAAGTTATTGTTACAGGAGAGGTTTCTCCTGCTCCAATAATAAATTCTTCATTTGTTACAGAGCAAGTAAAGTCCCCGGAAACCTCAATACTCTTGATTGTAAGGGGGGCTGCTCCATCATTAAAAATTTCATAGTTCAAAGGTGTCTCCTCTGATACAGTACCGAATGCTATAGCAGTGTTATTACTCGGACTGCTTGAGGTATTTGAGGCACCGGCCTTTCTGAATACAAATTTTGGTTCGTAGGGCTTGTATCCATAGTACCACGTCTCAGTTTTTGATCCTTGAAGGTTTTCGCGTAAATAAACTTTCGTTGTAGATCCGGAAGAACCCCAGAATTTTTTAATATCATCTTTAGCAACAACAATATCTATGTCAATAGGATCCGATGTTTCCCCAATAGCAAGAGCTTGTGTGAGTTTTTGTGTTCCTATTACCTGATCTTTGGCATCTAAAATTGAAATACTATAATTCTTTGATGCTTCAGTCAAATCAACCTGACCATTATTCTTTATTACAACTGTAAAATGAGGTTTGAGAGTTCCATCGGTTTGTTGAGGCCAATATCTGGTGTCTCTGCTTGAGGGTTCGTAAGAAATGATTTCAATACTTGCTTCAGGTTCAATCTTAGCATTTGTTGCGGTAAAGTTATCAAGATAAACATAACTTGCACGAATGCAAATCTGTGTGGGATCATAGATGTCATGAGCCTCCAGATCTAATGTTATGGTTTTCCAGTCACCGATTTCACCTGTGCCGTCAAAATCTGTGTATCTCTTAAATTCGGCAATTTTTGTTCCATGTTTGGTGCCCGAATCATCCATTGTGTAAAACTGCACATAACTTGTGGAAGCAGAACCGCTATAACCCTTTACATCAAGAGTGATGGTTCCGGATACGGGAGGAGTGACAAGCATATCAAAGGTCGTTTCATTATCCCAAGTATCTCCGGCTTTTTGTTCGTATGCTAAAAGAGTTCCTGAGTTATCTACTCCGTTATCCGCAAAAAAAGAGTAACTCATCCAATAATTAAATCCATAATCATCGGTATATTTATGTACAAAGTGCTTCCATCCCTGGGAGACTTTGAAATTGTGATCTGACGTTGTGATCGGCGTGTCGAAGTCGACTGTATATGGGGATACGGTCTCCGAACGCGCAAATCCTGCCGTCAGTAAGCATAATAATGCTATTAACAGGTTTTTTTGTTTCATAAGCGTTTAATTAAAGTTGTTTTTTTTGCGGAGCGCTGATTTATAGCATTTTAATAATCATTACTCCAGTTGTTTTTGATAGGCATAAAAGTATATTTGCCCATCCCAATCTCCCGTTTTTTTCATTATCTCTTAACAGGAGAGCGTAATGGTGCATATATATTAAAGCGTAAATGTAGTGAAATATTTTAAGAATCCAACAATTTTTAAGAAAAAAATTAAATTTTATATCACAAATTACTTTTTTTAATTATTATTATTCCATTTTTGCAATGCTTTTTTAAGGTAGCGAATATTTTATGATTCGCTGCCTCAATTTTTATCATTGCTTATTTTTGCGATTCTTTCATAAGCTGAACACACAACCGCTCCATTTCATTACTAATGTTTATCTAATTGCTTTTTCAAGTTGATTTAAGTATTTGTAAGCGTGATATTTAAGCGTCGTCACAATCTCCTGTTAAGAGAGTGTGACGACGCTTTTAAGGGTTAATGGAGTCTTTATGAGAGGGGGAATGTTAGAGAAGGCGGAAATTATCGGCATCCGCCCAAGCCGGAAATTTTGTGCGGAACCGTTCGAGGCGATCGCGGGAGAGAAGCGCATATAGCAAATCGCTTTCGCTGTTTTCATTTCCGCTGTTTCGCACAGTAATATCTCTTCCTTTAAAATCGATAGCCATGGAGGCTCCGTCATAATTAAATTCTCCGGGATCAGTCCCTTTACAATTTACGCCGCATACGTATGCTTCATTCTCAATGGCACGTGCCGGCAGCAGTTGTTTCCAAGCCTCAACCCGCACATCCGGCCAATTAGCTACGGCCACCAGAAGGTCATATTCATTCAACCGGTTTCTGCACCATACCGGAAAACGCACATCGTAGCATATAACCATTGCGATATTCCAGCCACGATATCTCACCTTCAACCGTGAGTAGCCGCGAGAGAAAACTTTATCTTCTCCGGCCATTGTGAAAAGATGGCGTTTGTCTGCAAATGTCTCGTCTCCGGAAGGTTCTATAAAGAACGCCCGGTTATAAAGAGAGCCTCCCGAATCGGCTACAAAACTGCCGCAAATGGCTAAATGATGCTTGGCCGCCAAGTCCTTGATGAGATCAATTGTGGCACCCGTATTTCTTTCTGCAAGTGCTCGCACTTCTTCCTTATCCTTACCGGCAGGAAAGCCGGTAGAGAATGTTTCGGGAAGGATCAGAAGGTCTGTCTCCGGGTGAACTTTCTCTATAAGGGAGCGAAGGGTTTGGAGATTAGCTTCTTTGTTATCCCAGATGATATTCATCGGGGCCATGCAAATTTTGAGATCAGAAGACATTTGTTGAAAATTATAGAGAAAACTTTTCAGGATAGAGAGCAGCCTCAGGAAAATGTCTGTAATACGCTTTAACTATGCGCATATACTTTTCGATATCTCCTGAAGGAATTATCTCTTCCTTAACAATAATTGTCTTATTCTTATAGTCAATAACGCCAAGTTGCAGAGGCACTCCTGCCTCTACTGCTATATGAAGAAAACCTGTGCGCCATTCAGGATTAAGACTGCGTGTTCCTTCCGGTGTTACGGCAAGGTTCATATAACGGGCCTTTCTGAACATCGATACAATTGCTGCAGTGAGCCCTCCGCCTCCACGATTTTTCTTGGAGGGTACAGGAATTCCGCCCAAACCTTTGAGCAAATATTTAAGAGGGAAGAAAAACCAAAATTCCTTCATAAGGAAATTGGCTTCTCTTCCCAATGATTTATAAGCTGCCAAACCAAGGATAAAATCCCAGTTGGAAGTATGGGGAGCAACGCAAATAACACATTTATCGCGGCGTGGTGCGGTGATTTCCACACGCCAGCCGGTAAGTTTCAGCATCATTCCCCAAATGTTCATATCAGAAGTATTTACTGATTACTTGCTTACACTTTCAACATTCTGTTTTTTCACAGCCTCCGGAACAGCATTGTTGAAGTCTTTTATCGCTTCATCAAGTTCAGAAGTAAATTCGCTTGAAATTTTGGTAAAGAGTGATTTGAAGAATTCAGCCTTTGCCTTGCTATATTCTTTCATGTCGCCGAAAGAACGGGCCCCACGATCAAAGAATATATTAGAGTTTACCTTTGCCTTTTCCGCAGCTATCAGCACTTTCTCAACAGCTTTAGCGATAGCTTCACGATCAGCACCTTCAACATTATAATATACTGTCATCATTTCGCTGCAGACGTCGGCGGCAATTGCGTCAACGTATTTTTTAAATTCTCTCTTGTTTGCCATAATCGGGTTATAATTTAAATCAGACAAATTTAATATTTTATTTTAAAACGAGAAAGAATAATGGAATGTTCAGTTTTTTATTCCGCTAAAGGATTTTATACTCTTTAAGGCTTCAAAGTCTTTGGGGTCTTTAAGGGAATTGAGAGCCCAAGATTCTTATTCTTTCCGTTCTTTTCGGGATGCATCCAGGCGTAACATTATGAAGAGAAGGATAGTAAAGCCCCATAGCGAGGAGCCGCCGTAACTGAAGAAGGGGAGCGGAATACCGATTACCGGACACAATCCGATCACCATCCCAACGTTTATGGCAAGATGAAATATCAAGATTGAGACCACACAATATGCGTAAACTCGTTCAAATGGGGAACGTTGTCGTTCGGCAAGATGAATAATGCGCAGGATGAGCGCCAGAAACAGTAAAAGCACCGCCGATGCTCCGATGAAACCTTCTTCTTCACCAATGGTACAGAATATAAAATCTGTATGCTGTTCAGGCACGAATTTAAGCTTGGTCTGCGTTCCATTAAGAAATCCCTTGCCTTCAAAGCCGCCTGAACCAATGGCAATCTTAGACTGATTAACGTTGTAGCCGGCCCCCATAATATTGTCTTCAATTCCCAGGGCCACTTTGATTCGCATCTGCTGGTGTGGCTCCAGAATATTTCCGAACACATAATTGACTGAGAAGAGGAATAAAACTGAAGTTGCGGCAAAACATATTGTAATCACAAATTTTGTGATTCTATGCCGGAACATTGCAATTGCCGTATATATCATGGCAAGTACCAGAACCGACAGGAAGAAGACAATCCCGTTAATCTCAATTCCACATAAAGCAAGGATCGTGACGATAACACCTGAAACAGCAAAGCCTATGATAACGTTAAGGGCAATTGTGAAATCCTTGCAATAGAGAAGCAACATCAAGGCATATATAAGTAATATCAACAGGAAAACGGTAAATTCTCCCATCGGTATTCCAAGGATCAGGGGATCGGCAAATTTTACTGCAACGACAAAATATGTGACTGCGCAGAGAACCGAAAAAAGCACCAGCCCGCTCATCCCTTCACGATAAAGTACGAAAATTAGTGAGAAATAAACGAGTGCACTTCCTGTCTCTCTCTGCATAAGAATCATGATCACCGGAAGAAAGATGATGATTAATGCCCTGAAATAATTGCTCGGTTTCGCATTGAGCGTAAAATTGTAAGAATCGAAAAGCTTAGCAAGTGCTAACGCTGTTGCTGCCTTACCGAATTCAGCCGGTTGCAGACTCACCGGGCCGAAGACAAGCCAGGAATGCGAGCCTTTTATATCAGGAGCAATAAATATTGTGACAAGCAATATCAACAAGACCACAATATAGATCGGATATGCATAAATCTTATATAGGCGATAGTCGATGAGAAGAAGAGCTGTACCCAGCACGATTGACAGCCCGATCCAGAGAATCTGTTTTCCTGAGAATTCACCAAGATCGAAAAGGCTTGCGTTGTCGAAATCATAACTGGCCGCATAAATACTGATGGCCCCCGTGATTACGAGGAGCAGATAGATCACGATCGTGACCCAATCCAGGCTTCGGAATACGGATGTTCCGGCATCAGTGTTTCTTGACTCCACTTGTTAATATTGTATTAGAATTCATCATTCGTTCTTCAAGTGCCTTCCGGGCCGGCGAAATTTCACCGGTAAGATATTTCTCCATCATCAGACTTCCGATTGGCACTCCGTAAGCGGCACCGAAGCCGGCGTTCTCTACATATACGCATATTGCTATCTTCGGATTGTGATAGGGGGCAAATCCCATGAAGGCGGAGTGGTCTTTACCATGGGGATTCTGGGCCGTGCCTGTTTTGCCACAAACCTCTATTCCCGGAAGATTGGCAAGACGACATGTACCCCCGGTCACGGCCATCCTCATTCCTTCAGCAATACTTTCATAATGTGATTTCCGGATACCGGTATAATTTACTTCTCGATATTTAGGATCGATCACGCTGTCGGCAATCGATTTTACCACATGAGGGGTGAAGTAGTGGCCACGATTGGCGATCGTTGCCGACAGATTGGCTATCTGCACCGGTGTGGCAAGAATCTCACCCTGTCCGATTGAAATGGAGATGATGGAGTTTCCGCCCCAGTTGCTTCCTCTGAAAGATTTGGAATAAAACTCCGGATTAGGAATGAATCCTCTGCTTTCAAACGGAAGGTCTACACCGAGTTTATAACCATATCCCATCTTTACCATATAGTTTTTCCATTTCTCGAGTTGCTGGGCCGGCTTTGTTCCGCGTTTGTCAATCATATTTTTCAGACCCCAGCAGAAATAGGCATTACATGAGGTCTGGAGTGCAGGTTTCAGAGCGATGGGGGAGCCATGTCCGTGGCATCCTACACGCAAACCGTTCACATAACCGCGATAGCAAGGAAAGTGCGTGTCGAGATTTACGATCCCTTCCTGGAGAAAAATCAGTCCCTGTGTAGGTTTAAAGGTCGACCCGGGAGGATATGCAGCCTGAAGCGCCCTGTCGAAAAGGGGCTTATATTCATCTTTAACCAGGGCAGCATAATTTTTACCTCTTTCACGGCCAACAAGAAGCGAGGGATCGTAGCTTGGGGAGGAGACAAGGGCAAGAATCTCTCCTGAAGAAGGTTCAATGGCAACTATGGCACCGATCTTCCCTTGCATCAGTTTTTCACCATATTCCTGGAGATCCATATCAAGGGAGAGCGTAAGATTATGGCCGGATGAGGGAGCGACATCATGAATACCATCCTCATATTTCCCCTTTATACGGCCATGGGCATCTTTCATAAGAATTTCCACACCCTTCACCCCTCGCAAGGCCGTTTCGTAGCTTTTTTCCACTCCCAAGTCGCCCGTGTAGTCTCCACGTCGATAATAGCGGTCGCGTTCAATATCCGTGGCGGATACCTCACGTATATTTCCAAGCACGTTAGCTCCGGCGGCGTATGCGTATTCGCGGACGGTGCGTTTCTGAATAAAAAATCCGGGAAAAAGATATAACTTTTCCTGAAAACGTCCGTAGTCTTCGCCCGAGAGATGAGAAATGAGTTTCTGGGGTGTATAAGCCGAATATCCGGGATTCTTGCGTGTATCTTTCATGTCGGCCCATTTAGAGCGTAATTCTTCCGGTGTGATACCGAGAGCTTCGCATAGGGCTACCGTGTCGAACGGCTCAACATCTCGAGGAATAAGCATAACATCGTAAGCGGGCTTGTTGAAGACAACAAGTTTCCCGTTTCGATCGTATATCAGTCCGCGGGAGGGATAAATTACACGCCGTAAGAAGGCATTGCTATCGGCACTCTCCTTATATTTGTCGTCGCCAACCTGAAGATAGAACAATCGGGCGAGATATATAAGGACAATGACGCAGATAAAGCCTCCTATCACGTATTTTCGTTTCTCTAAATTATAATCTTTTCTCAATTAACGTTCCTTTCATGTTAGATTACCGGATAAAAACTTAACTCAAAGAAATTATCCCGGTTGTTTCCTTACAATAAGGCTGTCGATTCCAAGTATCACCATAAAAGTGAAAATCGAGCTTCCGACAGTCATCATTGCAATTTCCTTAACGGCTGCAAAGTTGAAATATTCTATTGTAAATGCTAAAAAGCAATAAATACCGACCATCGTAAGCAGATATTTGCCATAAACGGCAAATCCGAGACTATAGAGAGAGGGCTCGATATTTTTTGTACGGTCGTCGCGGGGAATATATGAGAAAAGCACAGGGCGCTTTATGATTGCAAGAAGTGTACAAGCCAGAGCATTCATTCCGATTGTGTCTGAAAAGAGATCGACAGCCAGACCCCCGAAGAATGCCCATGTGAGCAGATAATTGGTTTTAAGATTCAGGGGCAACCGAATTATAACGTAAATAAAGACAAAGGCCATGGCACAATGAAAGAGCAGGATATGATTGCATATCAGCACCTGCACAAATACCAGGCATATCATAATGCACAAGTTAATGAGAAAATTCCTGTCCATTATTTCTTTATATCGAAAGTTGCCAATGAATCAATCTCCTCTTTATGGAAATCGCGTATAACCCTCACTGTACTCAGCGATTTAAAATCTGACGTAAGCCGCACCTTGAAGGTGAAGAAACTGTCGTCATGACTTCTCACACGATTTAGAATCACACCTACAGGCAAGCCTTCCGGGAAGGTGGTGGAATAACCGGAGGTGACAATCGTGTCGCCGATATTATATACTACGTGTCTCGGAATTTCTTCAACGTAAGCCACAGTCGGATCGTTGCCTTCCCATGATAATGAACCAACGAATGGAGTCCCTTTAATTTTCACCGAGAAATGCTGGGTCTCATTCAATAACGAGATAGCTCGGGAGATGTGAGGCCCCGTAACGTTAATTATGCCTACAACACCATCCTGATCGACAATTCCCATTCCCGTCTTCAGGCCATCTTCACTTCCTTTGTCGATGGTGAAATAGTTTCTCGGGTGGCGAGTATTATTATTGATCACCGAGGCCATTACGTAGTCAAAGCGTTTTGAATACGTAACCGGGGCGATACTGTCGGCGAGAAGGGTGTTGAGACGCGCTATTTCATCACGTAGATTCAAAACCTCATTCTGAAGAGAAGCATTGCTGGCCTGGAGTCTTTTATTGATGGAATGTAAATGAAAATATCCTGTCACTCCCGAGGAAATCTCATATACGGTTCCGGTCACGACATTAGCGGAGGTAAGATACACCGACTGCTGGTAGGAATTATTTACTACCAGCAGAACTATACTTACCAACACATAGAATGTAAAAACAAACCAAGTGGAATATTTCAGAATAAAATTCAGAAGATTTTTCATCTGTCGATGCTATTCTTCGGCTTCTGACACATCTACGCGTAATAATGTCGGTTGAAAATTCAAATCGTTCGCCGCGTTGTTGTCAGCGGATAAGGAATGAGAATTTATTAATATTCTTGAGGGCTACTCCGGTTCCTTTTGCTACGGCGTGTAACGGATCTTCCGCTATTTTGAATTCTATGCGGATTTTATCTGTGAGACGTTTTGCAAGTCCGCGGAGAAGAGCACCTCCACCGGCAAGATAAATACCGTTTCTAACAATATCGGCATAAAGTTCCGGGGGAGTCTGTTCAAGAGCCGCGAGGATCGCTGCTTCCATCTTTGATATTGATTTCTCTATGCAATGAGAGATCTCTTCGTATGTAACGGGAACCTCCATAGGGAGAGAAGTCATCTTGTTAGGACCGATTACTACGTATGGTTCCGGTGGATCTTCGAGGGTGGGAAGCGCGGAGCCGACTTTGATTTTGATTTTCTCCGCTTCTGTCGCACCGACTTTCAGGTTATGAACGCGACCCATGTGTTCCTGAATATCGGCTGTAAGATCGTTTCCGGCAATACGGATTGACTTGTTGCTGACAATACCGCCAAGGGATATGACGGCAATTTCCGTGCTACCTCCACCTATGTCTACAATCATATTGCCTTCAGGGGCCTCAACATCCAGACCAATTCCGAGGGCTGCAGCCATCGGTTCATATATCATGTAGACATCACGTCCGCCGGCATGTTCGCTTGAGTCGCGTACGGCACGTATCTCCACTTCCGTGGAGCCGGAAGGGATACATACCACCATACGGAGTGAAGGGGAGAACCAGCGGCGTTTGGAGCTAACCATCTTAACAAGACCGCGGATCATTTGCTCGGCAGCGTTGAAGTCGGCAATCACACCATCGCGAAGCGGACGGATGGTGCGTATGCCCGGAGATTCCTTACCTTCCATCTGATGGGCAACCTCTCCCACAGCAATGACTTTGTCTGTCTTGTTCTGGATTGCCACAACACTTGGCTGATCTACAACGATCTTATCGTTATGTATGATAATGGAATTGGCCGTTCCCAAGTCCATTGCTATTTCCTGTGTAAATGAAAATAATCCCATTTTATCTGACAGTCAGCCTTTTGACTGTTATTTTTTAAGTTTAAATTTAACGGATTTCTATGAAATTCTTTTTCAGAATGCAAATTTAGCTAATTTTTTATATTCTAAAAATATGTTGTAGAATATTTTTTTCAATTTTTTCGTAATAAGTATTAAAAATACCCAATACCGGTTTTGAGCGTCGCTTGAGGCAAATATTTTATGATTCGCTGCCTTAATAGATCAGGGTGATATAAGCCGAAACTTATACCACCCTGATCTATTATTCTAAAGATACTTCAATCTTTTTATTTATCAAGTAACGTTTATTTCTATCAGAAATATGTAGTAAGAGCGTAGTCGACACTTTCAATTAAATAATCGAGATCACTGTCGTCAGCACCATTGGAATTCATGTCCTTTGCTTTCTCAGCAATTGCTTTCGACTTTACAAAGTAATTATCTCTTATAGAATTGCGAATTGCATCGCTTCCTCCGGCTGCATCGTTAAGTTTCTGAGTGCCGACACGGAATATTTTTTTAGAGGCATTCTTGAGTGTCTCGCGGTCTACATCGGGAAGAGAGGCTGCCATTTGATAATCGGCAACAGACTCGTCGTCATTACCAAGACGATCATTTACAAACCCGCGTAGGCCGTAGAGAGCTGCACTCTCAGGATTTTTGCCAATTTCTTCCGTAACGAGAGCTAACGCCTGAGCACCCTTATTGTCAAGAACGAGTGAGTTTACGAGGTTATTGATGAAGAGAGGCTGGCTGATTCCGAACATCTTGAAGCCATCGAGTGCAACTTCCTGAATCTGGGTCTTAGCTGCATCAGTCATGGTTGTATCCTTGCTTGCAATATACTGCCAGCATGCTATCTCATAAATATAGTTCTGAGCATTATCTGTGCCGTTAAGACGAGCGGCCTTAAATGCTTTGGCAGCTTCCGAAAGCTGATCTCCGGCGTATGCAGCAATACCTGCATTAAAGTATGCAGTATTGATTACAGAATCAGGAATCTGCTTGATGCTTTTATCGGCAAAAGGCATTGAAGGCATATTTCCATAGATCATGAATGCTGTATAAGCCTCCGGATAAAATCTCTTTTCACCGTAGAATGTGCCACCGGCATTGAAAAAATCATTATGATGGCCATTGAGTTTCGAGATAATATCTTTTGAATACTTGGGTTTTACCTCACCCTTTGCGTTGGGAAGACTATCGAGGGGGAGAGCTTTCATAAAGTTGTCATAACCATATATAAGCTGCTCGCTCATTGCCACAGGATTGATGTCCTTATCATTAGGATTAATCATCTGCTTTTTGAGCGCATTGTCGTATGCGTCAAATTCAAGCTTGCCGGCAACGAAATATGTGCGAACATCGTTTGCAGTCTCAGGATCTAAGACAGCCTTCTCAATTAAAGAACGGGCAACGCCGATCTGATCAATCTTTCCCGAAAGTTTGGCAGCCTGATCAACAGCCTGCTTCTGGGCGCACATTGTGCCTGCTGCAGCAACGCAAAGTGCAAGAGTGAGAAATTTTTTCATAAGAAAAGAGTTATGTAAAGTTTTTAATTTCAATTTTTAGTTTTCAGCTTCTTCCGATTCATCAATCGTTTCATCAAACGATTCATCGGTTTCCACTTCAGATTCTTCCACTATTTGCTCGAATTTTTTTTCGACTTCATGCTCATTTTTGAGCACTTTGTCTTCAAGAGCATCTTGTTCGATTTCCTCATCCACTTCTTTTTCAGGTTCGGAATCAACCTTGCATACGGAAGCGATTCTATCTTTTCGTTTACCGAGATCGATCAGTTTCACGCCTTGCGTCGCCCTTCCCATAACGCGTATTGAATCAACGGGCAAACGGAGGGTGATGCCGCTTTCATTGATGATCATAAGGTCGTTTTCATCATTGACATTCTTGATAGCAACAAGTTTACCGGTCTTCTCGGTAATTGCTAATGTCTTTACACCCTTACCACCGCGGTTTGTTATGCGGTAGTCATCAAGAGAGGAACGTTTTCCGTATCCATTTTCAGATACGACCATCACGGTTTCTCCTTCGGCACCGGTCATTGTGATCATACCTATAACCTCATCGTCATCTGAACCCAAAGTTATACCTTTAACACCGGTAGACATTCGACCCATCTCCCTTACTTTACTTTCGTGGAAACGGATGGCGTGTCCGTCGCGATCGGCAAGAATGATTTCTGCGTTTCCGTCGGTGAGTCTTACCTGAATCACTTCATCTTCTTCTCGTATGATTATCGCATTTACGCCGTTAGCACGCGGACGGGAATATGCTTCGAGAGAAGTTTTTTTGATAATACCTTTTTTAGTGGCAAATATCAGATTGTGAGTGGTGTTATAATCCGGATTGGTAAGATGTTTCACACGAATGAAGGCATTCACACGGTCGTCTGAATCTATGTTAAGGAGATTCTGGATGGCCCGTCCTTTCGAATTCTTGGCACATTCCGGTATTTCATATACTCGCAGCCAGTAGCAACGGCCCTTCTGAGTGAAGAAGAGCATATAATTATGGTTTGTGGCCGGATAAATATATTCAATAAAATCTGAATCGCGAGTATTGCTTCCCTTTGCTCCCACGCCTCCACGATGCTGCGCGCGGAATTCGCGGAGAGGTGTTCGTTTAATATAACCGAGATGAGAGATTGTGATGATCATCTGATCATCGGAAATCATATCTTCCGCACTGAAGCCGGAGGCTGCATAGTTTATTTTTGTACGACGGTCATCGCCATATTTATCTCTGATTTCAGCAAGCTCGTCTATCATTACCTGACGGCAAACGCTGTCGTCGTTAAGAATATCATTAAGGTGAGCGATAAGCTTCATGAGTTCGTCATATTCGTGACGAAGTTTATCCATTTCCAGACCGGTAAGCTGTCGAAGGCGCATTTCCACGATAGCTCGGGTCTGTATCTCATCGAGATCAAAACGTTCGGAGAGTCTTGTGCGTGCCTCATCCGGGGTGGCTGAGTTTCTGATAATCTGAATCACCTCATCGATATTGTCGCATGCGATCATGAGGCCTTTCAAAATATGCGCTCTATCTTCCGCCTTCTTTAATTCGTAGCGGGTGCGTCGAATCACGACTTCGTGACGGTGATCAACAAATGCCTCAAGAATCTCTTTCAGGTTTAGAGTTTTTGGTCGGCCATTTACGAGCGCAACGTTATTTACGCTGAAAGAGGTCTGGAGCTGGGTCATCTTGTAGAGTTTATTGAGGACCACGCTCGGATTTGCATCTTTCTTTATATCAATTACAATATTGATTTTTCCTCGGGCCGATGTGTCTGAAATATCAGAGATACCGTCTAATTTCTTTTCATCCACGAGTTCGGCGATACTCTTGACAAGATCAGACTTGATTACGCCGAACGGGATTTCAGAAACTATTATCTGTGAGTGCTGGCCGTTTGATTCGATTTCAGCCTTTGCACGAAGAATTATTCGACCTTTACCGGTTTCAAAGGCATCTTTTACACCTTGGATACCAACTATCTCACCACCTGTGGGGAAATCCGGAGCCTTGATATGTTCCATAAGCTCCTCAATTGTGAGTTCAGGGTTTCCGATAAGAGCAATAGATGCATTGAGTGCTTCCGTAAGGTTATGAGGGGGCATATTAGTAGCCATGCCGACGGCAATACCGGAAGCTCCGTTTACAAGCAGGTTAGGAATACGTGTGGGAAGAACGGAGGGTTCAGTAAGCGTATTATCGAAGTTGGGCACAAAATCAACGGTATCCTTGTCGAGATCGCTGAGCATTTCTTCTCCCATTCTCGCGAGTTTCACCTCCGTATAACGCATGGCAGCAGGGGAGTCGCCGTCGATGGAGCCAAAGTTGCCTTGTCCGAAAACAAGGGGATATCTGAGCGACCATTCCTGAGCGAGTCTGACCATAGTCAGATAAATGGATGAATCTCCGTGAGGGTGATATTTACCCATAACTTCCCCGACGATACGGGCGGATTTCTTAGTGTCGCCCGAGAAAGTATTTCCAAGCTCGTTCATTCCGAAGAGCACTCTGCGGTGGACAGGTTTAAAGCCGTCTCTGACATCCGGCAGCGCACGTGAAACAATTACAGACATCGAATAGTCGATGTAGGCGCTTTTCATCTCCGATTCTATATTAATCGGTATAATTTTGTCGTCTCCTTGCATTTCTTATTTAGTTAGTATATCCGGGCGCAGTGGCGCTCTCCCGCCAAATCCTACTTCTCGAATCAGCTACAAAATTAAGAAATTTTCCTGAATATGCAAAAATTTTATCCTGTCACGGACTCCTTTAAGTAAATCTTATTTCCGCGATTTGAAAGCTGCTCAATATTAAAGGCTGCTCAATATTATATGAATTACCATTATGAAATATTTACCGTCCCCGGAGGCAAATATTTTATGATTCGTTGCCTTAACAAAATTGGCACGATAATTGTATTAATACTAACGTGAGTGTTTTTTAATGACAGTTACACTCTTAATATAATAAGGAGATTTAATGAAAAACGATTTTTCAAAACAATTCAGGCCTATTCTGGAGCTTGCATACAATGAGGCGCAGCGTTTCAATTCACCATACATCACGTGTGAACATTTCGTGCTTGCCTCTCTGCGTAACAAGGATGGTTATGCATACAGAATTCTCACTCAGCTGAGAGTGCCTATAGATAAGATTGCCACAGAACTGGAAGAATATCTTTCAGAACCTCATCCGGAGGTGGAGACCACAACTCTTTTCGAGCAGCAGTACAAGATCAGTCTTGCTGCGATTCGTCAGCTTCAACTTGCCACTTCTGAGGCGCGCAAGATGAATGCCGGTGTGATTGGCAGCGAGCATATTCTCCTTGCCTTAATTCACGACAAAAGAGGAATGGATAGTGAAATCCTCAAACAGATAAAGGATAATTACCTTAATTTCGATATTTCCATTCAGAGCATGGGAACCGAGATGCCTCCTATGATGGGCGGAAAGAGTTTCGGCGATGATCATGACGATGAGGGTGAAGAAGAGTTTGAAGGGGATAAGGAGTTCGTTAAGGCCGCTGATAAAGCCCGTAACAAATCAGGACATAAGAGTGATACTCCCGCTCTTGATAAGTTCGGGTATGATATGACAAAAGCGGCTGCAGAGGGAACTCTTGATCCGGTGGTAGGACGTGAGCGCGAAATCGAACGTCTTGCCCAGATTCTCTCACGCAGAAAGAAGAATAATCCTGTTCTAATTGGCGAACCGGGTGTAGGAAAATCAGCTATCGTAGAGGGTCTTGCCCTGCGTATTGTCCAGCGAAAGGTGTCGCGTATTCTATTCGATAAAAGAGTTATCGGGCTTGATCTTGCCGGAATGGTGGCGGGCACGAAGTATCGCGGTCAGTTTGAGGAGCGGATCAAGGCTGTTCTTGACGAGCTCAGCAAGAATCCCGATATAATTCTCTTTATTGATGAGATTCATACTATTGTAGGTGCCGGAAGTGCGCCGGGAACAATGGACGCTGCAAATATTCTCAAGCCGGCGCTGGCTCGTGGTGAGATTCAGTGTATCGGTGCCACAACTCTTGACGAATATCGTCAGAATATTGAGAAAGACGGTGCCTTGGAACGTCGTTTCCAGAAAGTGATGGTAGAGCCGACCACTGCTGAAGAAACACTTGAGATTCTTCGTCAGGTAAAAGATAAATATGAGAAACATCATAACGTAAATTATACTGACGATGCAATTGAAGCATGTGTCTCTCTTACTGAAAGATATGTAAGCGACCGTAATTTCCCGGACAAGGCTCTGGATGCTCTTGATGAGGCCGGTAGTCGTGTTCATATCACGAATATCGTAGTTCCCGAGGAACTTGAGAAACTGGAGAAAGAGGTTGAAGATCTTACAAACCAGAAACTATCTGCCGCCAAGCAGCAGGATTATGAGCTTGCCGCTTCCCTTCGTGATAAAGTTGTTAATACGAAAAAGCAGCTTGATAAAGTGAAAAAAGATTGGGAGCGTTCGCTTGATAATGAGCGTCAGGAGGTTAATGGAGAGAAGGTGGCTGAAGTCGTGGCAATGATGACGGGGGTTCCTACTCAGAGAATCGCTCAGGCTGAGGGCGCACGTCTTATTAAGATGGGTGATGAACTCAAAGGGGCCGTAATTGGTCAGGATGATGCGATTAAGAAAGTTGTTAAGGCTATTCAGCGTAACCGTATCGGTCTTAAGGATCCCGATAAGCCCATCGGTGTTTTTATGTTCCTTGGGCCGACCGGTGTCGGTAAGACTCATCTTGCAAAACGCCTTGCCGAATATCTTTTTGATTCAACAGATGCTCTGGTGAGAATGGATATGAGTGAGTTTATGGAGAAATTTACCGTCTCACGTCTTGTTGGAGCTCCTCCGGGATATGTCGGTTATGAGGAGGGTGGACAGCTTACGGAAAAAGTGCGTCGTCATCCTTATTCGGTCGTCCTTCTTGACGAGATTGAAAAGGCTCATCCTGATGTGTTCAATCTGTTGCTGCAGGTGATGGATGAGGGACGTCTGACCGATTCTCTCGGTAGAAAGATAGATTTTAAGAATACGATCATCATTATGACCAGCAACGTCGGTTCCCGCCAGCTGAAGGATTTCGGCGGGGGTATCGGCTTTAACACCGAGGTTGTCAGCAAGGAGCAGGCTCACGGGGTTATTTCGAAAGCACTTAACAAAGCTTTCAGTCCTGAGTTCCTGAATCGTGTAGATGATATAATCATGTTCGATCAGCTATCGAAAGAATCAATTTTCAGTATCATAGATATAGAGCTTAAAGATTTCTATTCGAGAATTGAAAAACTTGGATTCACACTTAATCTTTCTCAAGAGGCTAAGAATTTCATAGCCGAAAAGGGATATGATAAGAATTTCGGTGCTCGTCCGCTAAAACGTTCTATTCAGAAGTATCTGGAAGATGAACTTGCCGAACTAATGCTTCGTCTTAATTCTGAAGGGAAGATTGGTGGGACAGTGGATGTTACCTATAAAGAGGGTGATGACAAGCTTGAGATTTCATATAAACCTCTTGTGGCTCTGGAAGAACCTTCCAAGGCAACAGGGGAAGAGAAAGCTGAGGCGCAAGACGATGCCGCTTCCACTTCGGATGCGGACAAAGAGTAATAAATCAACTCTAAAACAGCATCGTTTTATATGGTCTTTAATTGCAACACATACCTGTCATAAAATAAATATATTACTCTATTAAGA